>NZ_AP026968.1:0-32500 GCF_037076355.1 Streptococcus parapneumoniae
AACATTGTGGATTATTTTTCACAGCTTGTGGAAAATTCTTACTATCTATGGTAAAATAGGTCTAGTATTAAACTTTTAAATAGTAAAGGAGGAGAAAGGATTGAAAGAAAAACAATTTTGGAATCGTATATTAGAATTTGCTCAAGAAAGACTGACTCGATCCATGTATGATTTCTATGCTATTCAAGCTGAACTCATCAAGGTAGAGGAAAATGTTGCCACTATATTTTTACCACGATCTGAAATGGAAATGGTCTGGGAAAAACAACTAAAAGATATTATTGTAGTTGCTGGATTTGAAATTTATGATGCTGAGATTACTCCTCACTATATTTTCACTAAACCTCAAGATACGGCTATCTCACAAGTTGAAGAAGCTACAAATTCAACTCTTTATGACTATAGTCCAAAGTTAGCATCTATTCCTTATTCGGATACGGGATTAAAAGAAAAGTATACCTTTGATAATTTTATTCAAGGGGATGGAAATGTTTGGGCAGTATCAGCCGCTTTGGCTGTCTCTGAAGATTTGGCCTTGACCTATAATCCTCTTTTTATCTATGGAGGACCTGGGCTTGGTAAGACTCACCTGTTAAACGCTATTGGAAATGAAATTCTAAAAAATATTCCAAATGCGCGTGTTAAATATATTCCTGCCGAAAGCTTTATCAATGACTTTCTTGATCACCTAAGACTTGGGGAAATGGAAAAGTTTAAAAAGACCTATCGTAGTCTTGATCTTTTGTTAATCGATGATATCCAGTCACTCAGCGGAAAAAAAGTCGCAACTCAGGAAGAATTTTTCAATACCTTTAACGCCCTTCATGACAAGCAAAAACAGATTGTCCTAACCAGTGATCGTAGTCCAAAACATCTAGAAGGGCTCGAGGAGAGGCTTGTCACGCGCTTTAGTTGGGGATTGACACAAACTATCACCCCCCCTGACTTTGAAACACGTATTGCCATTTTACAAAGTAAAACGGAACATTTAGGCTACAATTTTCAAAGTGATACTCTAGAATACCTAGCTGGGCAATTTGACTCAAATGTTCGAGATCTTGAGGGAGCTATCAATGACATCACTTTAATTGCCAGAGTAAAAAACATCAAGGATATCACTATTGATATTGCTGCAGAAGCTATTAGAGCTCGCAAACAAGATGTTAGCCAAATGCTCGTCATCCCAATTGACAAAATCCAAAATGAAGTTGGTAACTTTTATGGTGTTAGTATCAAAGAAATGAAAGGAAGCAGACGCCTTCAAAATATTGTTTTAGCCCGTCAAGTAGCCATGTATTTATCTAGAGAACTGACAGATAATAGTCTTCCAAAAATTGGGAAGGAATTTGGAGGAAAAGATCATACAACAGTCATTCATGCCCATGCAAAAATTAAATCTTTGATTGATGAAGACGATAATTTACGTTTAGAAATTGAATCAATCAAAAAGAAAATCAAATAACTTGTGGATAACTTTCGCTTTTTTATCTTTTTTATCCACATTTTTTAAACAAGCTAAAAAACTTGATATGACTTACTTTTAGTCTGTTTTCCACAGATTTCACAGACTCTATTATTACTATTATCCTTCTAATATTAAAAATAAATAAAGGAGAATCCATGATTCATTTTTCAATTAATAAAAATTTATTTCTACAAGCCTTAAATATTACTAAGAGAGCTATTAGTTCTAAAAATGCCATTCCTATTTTATCAACAGTAAAAATTGACGTGACCAACGAAGGTGTTACTTTAATTGGTTCAAATGGTCAGATTTCAATTGAAAATTTTATTTCTCAAAAAAATGAAGATGCTGGTTTGTTAATTACTTCTTTAGGTTCGATTCTTCTTGAAGCTTCTTTCTTTATCAATGTAGTATCTAGTCTACCTGATGTGACTCTTGATTTTAAAGAAATTGAACAAAATCAAATTGTTTTAACCAGTGGAAAATCAGAAATTACCCTAAAAGGAAAAGATAGCGAACAGTACCCACGAATCCAAGAAATTTCAGCAAGCACTCCTTTGGTTCTTGAAACAAAATTACTCAAGAAAATTATCAATGAAACAGCTTTTGCTGCAAGTACACAAGAGAGTCGTCCAATTTTGACAGGTGTTCATTTTGTATTGAGTCAACACAAAGAGTTAAAAACAGTGGCAACAGACTCTCATCGTCTAAGCCAGAAAAAATTGACTCTTGAAAAAAATAGTGATGATTTTGATGTCGTAATCCCTAGCCGTTCTCTACGCGAATTTTCAGCGGTATTTACAGATGATATTGAAACTGTAGAGATTTTCTTTGCTAACAATCAAATCCTCTTTAGAAGTGAAAATATTAGTTTCTACACACGTTTGTTAGAAGGAAACTATCCTGACACAGATCGCTTGATTCCAACAGACTTTAACACCACTATTACTTTTGATGTGGTAAACTTACGCCAGTCAATGGAACGTGCTCGTCTTTTATCAAGTGCGACTCAAAATGGTACTGTGAAACTTGAAATTAAAGATGGGGTTGTTAGTGCCCATGTTCACTCTCCAGAAGTTGGTAAAGTAAACGAAGAAATCGATACTGACCAGGTTACTGGGGATGATTTGACCATTAGTTTCAACCCAACTTACTTGATTGATTCTCTTAAAGCTTTAAATAGCGAAAAGGTGACCATTAGCTTTATCTCAGCTGTTCGTCCATTTACTCTTGTGCCAGCAGATACTGACGAAGACTTCATGCAGCTCATTACACCAGTTCGTACTAATTAAGTGAAAGAGGTTGAGCTTAGCTCGCCTCTTTTATGATATAATCGAAAAAGAAAAGGAGAGTAGTATGTATCAAGTTGGAAATTTTGTTGAAATGAAAAAACCACATGCTTGTACTATCAAGTCAACAGGAAAAAAAGCTAATCGTTGGGAAATTACACGTGTGGGAGCAGATATCAAAATAAAATGCAGTAATTGTGACCATGTTGTCATGATGGGACGCTATGATTTTGATCGAAAAATGAATAAAATTATTGACTGAGAACCCTTAGTTAGAGGGTTAGCACTTTATCCCTTTTTGTGTTAGATTATAATCCACACACTTTTAAACTTGTTTAGAGCGCCCAAAAGCTTGATATTGTTGAGTTTTTAAAAAATCTCATTTGATTAGAAATCATTAAAAGTTCCTAAAAATTCTCAAAAAGTACACAAAAAAAGCCCCACAAAAGGGCTAAGATTTGACGAGTTCAGCAGGCAAGAAACTAGCACGGTCAAACGTGCTTTTTTTATTGCTGGTTGCTGATAGGTATATTATACCATGAAGCGCGTGGTTTATAAGATTATGACCTCACAAAAACCCCCAGATTTGTTTCTAAGGGCTTCTAGTTTGTCCGTGGTGTTTTAGTTGTCCAGTACGAAACAAAGCAAAATAGGGGGCGAATATGAAGCCTACGCCTACATTTGACAACATTTATGCTTCTAACTCTTGTAGTAAGGTTAAATCTAAACCATCAAGGTCAAAATCTATGTTTAAATCGATGTCTATCTCCATATCCTCTAATTGGATATTCTCCAAATCAATCAAAAAATCTTCAATCATGTCATCCCCCCTCAATTAAATCTCAACATTTCTCAACAAAACACCACAAACGCCTACTTATATGCTTCTAGCTCTCCGTTCTGGTGGATTCTCGCAAAGTTTAAGACGGCTATCTGTTTGTATCGGTGGTAGCTAGTGGAGCTAGTACCTGCCATCTCTACGCATTCACTCATTGTTTTCTTCCTCATGTAGCAATAATGGATAATAAAGTATTTTCTGGCTCGCTTGTTCTCTATCTTATTGATATCGTTGGCGAATATTTCCAACCCCTCACGGATTGCTTTTTCATGTTCACCACTCAAATTCCACTGATCAGGTAAGACAAGTTTCCAAGCCTCTTCATCGATACTAACTTGGTTTTCACTCCCTGCCATCCTCTGGAATCTCAGAAAGTATGTCATCCTCTCTCTGACGTTCATCATCGTTTTAAACTTATCCAGCTCCATTAGTTCGCTCCTTCATGATATAATATTATTGAGATTATAGCTGAGGCGGAGCGCCTTGGCTTTTTTTGCTATTTCTCTATGTTCGCTCTAGCTTCAAATTCTTTCCCGTGAGAAAAAATGTACAATGACGGTGTGAAGCTCATAGAAGCGCGTGGGGAGGGAGATAGCCCCCATATCTCCTTATGGTTTGATAAGCAATTAAGGGATGTTTTTATTTCTCTTATTTCCTTGTCATTCTGCAAGCAATTAAGGCAAGTTATTTCTTTGCTTATCTGCTTATCATTTGGTAAGCAACAAATCCAAAATAACAGACTTTTAAACTGCTCTTATCTCCTTATCATTTGGTAGGAAAATAAGGGGAGTTATTTTAGTTCTTATTTCCCTGTCATTTTGTAAGGAGAAAATTCAAATTAAGGAAGCTAATAAGTCTCCTTATCTCCTTACAGTTTTTCAGGGAGCAAAATCAAAATAAGCGATGTTATTTCCTGTCTTATTTCCTTACCGTTTGACAAGGAGAAAAACGAAAATAAGGAGCTTTTAAATTCGTCTTAACTCCCTATCGTTTTGTAAGCAATTAAGAAGGCTTATTGTCGTCCTTATCTGCTTATCATTCTGCAAGGAGTAAATCCGAAATAAGAGGGGTAAAAACTCCGCTTATCTGCTTGTCGTTTCTCAGGGAGTTAAGGAGGGTTATTATTGCTCTTATCTGCTTGATAAATGATAGGGGGATATGGCCACTTTCTCGGCGTTCGCTCGGAGTTCAAGTATGTACACCCTTACCATTCTTCTGGTTCGCTAAACATAGATTCAGGAAAGCCACAAGCTGAAATCAAATACTGACAAGCACTATAATCTACCCAAAGCGCTCCATCTTCAGAATGGTGGAAATACTTGCCTGATAGCGCTCCAAGATATGCACCATTTTTATATATAGACACCCCACCTTTTCGGCTTGGTAACAGTCCAGTATATCCTCTACGCAGTCCATGCTTCAAAGCGTTGCTATTGCCATATTTTGGCTTTCTGTTGCCCCTGTTGCCTTTTGCTACTTGGTTGCCTGGTAAAAATCTCCCTCGGCTATCACGTTCCATATTGCATCCTTTCTACGGTGTTCGTTTGGTATTTTTTTGCCACTACTTCACAAAAACCTCACCTTTTCTAACCCTCGGTAAACCTCTCTACCTTGTGGTAACCTTGGGGCTTTTAAATACGCAACCTTGACAAAACCTTTACATTTTTTGCTCTTACCTCACCAAAACCTCACCATTGAAAAACTTCGATACCTTACCAAAACCTTACCGTTCTATGGTTCTAAAAAAGTAGCTATACCTTAGGGTAATCTTAGGGTTCTATCACTGGAAAAAAGCCCTGTACCTTGCTAAAACCTTGCTATTTTGAAGTATGTGACCTTAGCCTAATCTTAGCCTATTTTTAATATTTTTAAATACACAACCTTGTACTTTTTATATATGTAACCTCACCCTTACCTCACCCTTTTTTTGGAACGCTCTGCTTACTTAAACCCTTGATATATCTAGCTTTTTTAACATTTAAACCGTCTAATATGTAATATTTGTTCGTTTTGTAAATTACACACTACTTCATATTGTCTCACAATCTCGAACCATTCAGCCAAAATCTATCCCCTTTTTCAATATACTTCAAAAACTTCTTATAGTGCTTATGATACCTGTCACGCTTCATATACCTTGGTCTTTCAGGGAAACCATCAAACATATATCTACCACGTCTAGGACTCCACCCTGGTTCTACCTTTCTGGCTTCTTTTAGTGCAAGCTCCCAGTAGTATTGGCAATCCGTTTTACTACGGTTCAGGGTACTCTTGTGGATATCTAGACAAGTACCGCAACTAAAATATAAATACCGTTTATAAAGTAACCTGCACCGTCTCCCACAATCAGGGCAAAGAAAGAAATATCGATTACCTCCCTTAGTTCCTGCTATTCTGTCTAATTCAAATGACTCTACACCAAAATCAATCATTAAATTATTCAAATCAATCTCTAAACGTTGACCGTCCAACTCTGCTATACCCTTAGATATTCCTCTCAGCTTCATTGGTTTAGTGATTGTTTCTATTGCTAACTGCTTCATTATTTCCCCCTATATGGAAAAACCCAAAACTATTGACTTGATAGCAAAAAGGGGATTGCTCCCCTGTGTTCTACTTCAAATGCTCTGTATAACCAGCAAGGCCTTTATATTCGCCCTCTACGTCCAACTTTTGGAGTAGGCTAATACTTTCATCGCCCAGCATTTCCAACGTACCAAAAGCAGTCATAGAGTCCATAGGGATAGGCTTATCAGAAAGCAAGCGATCAGCATAGTCTAATAGTTCTAGCTCGTAGTCTGTTACTTTCTCCAGCAAACTCTCAAAATCCTCTGACTCTTTGAGTTGAAGCACGCGCTCCCGTTTATAACGTTCCTCAAATGCTTCAGCCTCTTCTGGTTGTTTGTGGTAGTCTTTAAAGCTATCACAAATACGCTTGAAAGTCTTGTTTAGCTTGTGATCTTCCACATACTCAGCGACAAGCGTTCCCTTATCCTTGTAGGTCAATGAGATTACAGGCTGGCAATATGTTCCAGTCATATATCCCAGTAGCGCGTGACCTGCTACTTGAGCGGTCGCCTGATCACAAAAATAGTAAGTGAAAGTGAATGTTTTTGCTTTATCTGAAAATGTTTTTAATGTCATGTTGTTTCTCCTGTTCTGTTATTTGTATAGAACCATCACACTGGTTAGTGTATCCATATCCTCACTATTCCCCACTGTTGCCTCTGTATATTTCACGTCAATAACTTCAACGCCTGCCATAAAACCATTTACCTGGCTTTCCAATTCCCAAAGGGCTTTCTTGTATTTCTGATGAAATAGTTTAATTTTCATGTTGTTTTTCCTCTTTCTGTTTTTAAGGGTGTCACTAGTAGTTACACCATTGCAAGGGGGTCGGTACTATCTACCCCATTTTGTTTAAATGTTTTAGTGTTTGTCAGGTACTGCTTTTAGTTCGTTGATCTTTCTTTTACATCCGTCATGTTCCACTTCCTCTTTTTTATTTTAAGGTAAATTATGTAATATTTTTCGTGTTCTGTGACCTTCTGTGACCTTCTGTGACAAAGAACGTCACACGTTCAAACCCTTGAGGCTCTAGGTGTTTCACCACCCCTGTGACCCTGTGACGTTCTTTTGTTTTATCGTTCCTATATATATAAATACTGCATTTTTCTCTATACATAAGAGTTGGAAAGAATGTCACAACGTCACACCTATTCCCCTAAAGCTAGATATATCAAGGCTTCAAGGGGTGTGACCTTCTTTTTTGAGAACGTCACACAACGTCACACTTTTTCAAAGAAAAGCTGTATTATCAAGGGTTTCAGCAAAAAAAGAACGTCACACTTATTCTTGTTTAGTAATAGAGTGTTGAGGTGTCCGCATTTTTATCTTGTCAACGTCCCATGCCTCTAGTTTTTCAAAGTCTTCTGGAGGAACTCTTTTCTTTCTTAGAGAATACCGATTGGGTGTCAACTGTTGTAAGTGCTTGATAGTTTCTTTACCAGCCCCGTAAACATTAGGCTTGGATATTCCCATATCTTCGGCATAGTGCTTTAGTGATCTCGTAACGATAAAGACAGGTACTACGTCCAGCTCATGCCAACCTTTTTCCATGTATTCATGCTTAACCCATGAAAGCAAGTAGTCATTATCCTCTTGGTATTCTTCTAGGAGTCCTTTAACTGCTTTAGGTTCGATAAAGTGAGTAAATGGCTCTTGATTGATAGCTTTGTAGAGGGCATATTCTAGGACTTCCTTGTTTGCTAAAAACTCATTTTTTATCCAAGGCTTTTCCTTCTCCCCGTTAAAATCAGCATTAAAAGGGACGATCATAATTCTACGATACCAGCCTTTTGTCTTGTTGCCACCGTTGGGGATATAGTTCCCTGAAAAGATATTGAATAGCTTGAAAGTTGCTTCAAACGCTGGGCGTCCTTTGGGGTTGACTAGGACTGTATCGCCACTAGTGATACTCATTAAATCAGACGGATTTTTTAAGTATTCGTTTGGCGCTTCATCCCCAATATTACAAACCTTACCTACCAAGGTCTCCAAGTTATGCTTTTCTCCGAACTGTGCAGGCTTCAAGGCTGATATATTACTTTCCCCTATCAGATTGATAAGGAAGCGCTGGAATGTCCCTTTACCATTGTTACCGTCCCCGTAGAAGATAGCAAACTTATTTCGGGTATGGTTAGGGTTAATAGCTTCAAGGATAATCTGCCAAAACAGTGTTACCAGTTCACTATCATTACAAGCGATTGAGTTTAGCCAATCATCAAAAGTTTTGCCCTCTCTATCTGTTGGGACTCGTTTAGGCGCGTGGTAGGCCGTGCTTATCTTACTTGTAATTACATACTTAGGACTAAAGGGGAGTAGTTCCTTAGTTTCTAAGTTGATAATGCCGTTCTGTACGGGAATAAGGTTAGCACTTTCTAAAGGTTTTCGTATCTTTGCCAATGTTCTAACCATCAACTTAATCTGTGGCCACTCTCTGGGTTTAATTCTAACGTCAAAGGTCTTACACAAAAGATTGAATAGATCATTACTAGCGGTATAGATACCCTCGTCTAAATCATAGATATAGAGCAGGCTATAATCAGGTATATTGCTCTTGCTGATAAAAGTAAATGTGACAATCTCGCTCAGTATTTTTGCTACTGTGAATGTCTGAGGCATGGCAACCTTTTCGGTAACGTCCCCTGTGGTCTCATTTACCTTAGTTTCAGTATGTTCTGCCCGCCATTCTTCTCCAGCTTTAAAGATACGATTTTCAAGCTCCTTCATCGTTCTAGGAGGGTGTTCTTGCTCCATTACCTCCATGATTTCACTTTTTAGGTTTGCTAATTCTTCTAGTTCTATGGTTCTAACCTCTCTTTCTATACTCAGCCCGTGCTATACTGCTAAAAGTGCGGTCTAGCTCCTCAATAGGCAATGGTTCAACTGTCACACTATTGGCTATCTTTGTAAGTTCATAGGCTGTCTCTAGGTCACAATCAACCCACTTATTAAAGAGTAAGCCTACAAATCGTGTCACTGCCACGTTACGCCCTCCCTCGTCTCCAAATCCGTTGAAAAGCGTGTCAATGATCCTCATAGTCATTGACCTCTGGCCACTTGCTCTAGGCTTGTAACGCTCAGTAGTTTCTTGCTTCGCTCTTGGTTCAACCTTGGGGACTGGATAATCAAGTCCATGCTCCACAATCTTTTGATAACTTGCTGGGTCGCCTGTTGTTACTGGTAGCCCTCAGTCGTCCCCTGTATATCATCATAATCAAGGAAAATCAAATCCCGATAGATTAGACTGGAGTTGTTTCGCTTGTAACTGCCATGCTTTTCTGGCGTCACTTTCCCACTGATACAGTAAGGCGCTTGTGTACGTTTAAATTCTTCAATGTTTGCCCCTTCAGGAACTACTAAGGGCTTGAATCGTTCAATATACTGGAATGGCTCAATCTTATCAAATGGATAGACAAGATTACTCTGAAAGCCTTTAGCCTCATAAATTGTCATACTACCGCCCCTTTTTGCGTTTCTTTTTTAACTTCTTCAGTAGCTTTTGTTCTTGGAACTGTTCCAAAGATCTGCCACGGTGCTTATACAATTTAATGTCATGATAATGACCTCCGCCTTGTGCTGGGTGTATGTTATATCTACCCATTTTCTACCCCCAGAAACTTCCAGATGTCAGTTATTTTATAATAAACCTTTCTTGTATCTTCAAGCGGTGGATGGTATCGCCTTAGCCCTGCTTTTTCCCACTTTTGGAGTGTCAGATATTTTATATCTAACTCGCCCATGACTTCCTGGGCCGAGATTAAACCTGTCAATCGTGGTTTGACTGTATCACGCGCTTCCAGGTATCTTTCCACTACTTCCAGAATGCCATGCGCTAGGTCTTGCTCGCTTTCTCGGCTTAGGCTAAACATATCCGCCCACCTCCTTCAAGGTTTCTTTGTAGCTTTCTAGGTCGCTGTTCATCAACACCGCTAGGCGCTTTTCTTCTTCTCGTATCTGATTGTAAAATGTTTTTGCTCCGTCCAGTAGCTCCTCTTTGTTAGCTGGGATAAAATATCCTCTAAATGTCCCATGGCGAACCCCAACAATAGGAACGCTATGGCGCGTGATTAGACGGCTGATAATATCTTGCACGGTTCTTTCTGCTAGCTTAGTGATCAGGCTGATTTCTGCCCCTGTTATGGAGTTCTCAGCCCCCACTTTTATTAGTCTTAAGACTCGCTTATCATTCTCCGATAGGCTCATTCAGTTCCTCCTCTCCTTTGCTTTTATTCAAAAAGGTTATTTGTCCGCTCGCTACCCCTCGCAAAATATCTTTTTGAGTTTCTATGATTGTATCAAGGGTTTTCAAAATAGCTGTCTTAGTCTCTAAATCCAACGTTTGTTTTGTCAACAAGCCCATAGTTACAGCTAACTTTGTTGCATTGTCCATACACGTAGCTAGAAAAATCTCTTTAGTAAAATAAGGTTCATCTGGTATTTTTTCACTATCAAGGTATATCTTCACTATGTAACTCATTTCATCCCTCCGTAAACTCTTACCCCTGCAAGCTGGATATATCGCCCATAATCAGGGTTTAAATCCTCGCTAGGTGTTTCTATCGTCTGTTGGTTTTCTCGCTCAATTTGGGCGCTTTTTTTGCGGTCTCGGTGGTTTAAATAAAGCAATAAGCCAATCAATACCACCATACAGATTACCGCCTGTGTATTGGTCAAATCTAATTCATTCATGTCATGCCCTCGCTTTGTAATTCTTGATATAGTCCACTTGATCAGTTCGCTCCATCTTCAAAAACTCATCCACCTCTTCGGGTGTTACCTTTCTATCTAAAAAATCAGCAATAAACTGAAAGACGCTGGGGCGTTCTGACTTGATTTCAGCCATTACTTCATCAAATTCTGATTGTGTCATATTGTTTAGGTATAGTGTCATTGCATTGCCTCCTCAAACTTCTCTATAAGACAACTTTTATTTGCTTTTTGAGTTCCTTTTTTAGAGTTAAAAAGAATATCTTTTAAGGTTATAGTAGCCTCTAAATACTCCTTTTCAGCATGTTCTATATACGCCTGTTGCTCTGCTTCATTGTCAAAAAAGTGCTTAGCTTGGCGTTTAAAGAATGCTTGTCGCATAGCGTCCATTTCAAAAATACCAGGGTTGAAAAACATTCCCGTAGTTCTTTTAGAGAGTGCTTCGATTTTATGGCTGTCATTCAATTCAGGAAGTTCAATCCAAAGTAAGCGGTGTAAATCTTCTTTGATAGACTTTATCTGATTTGCCAACAAAGAAAGTCCGAATAGATCATTTTTTTCGCTAATTTCTAGCATTTCTGCGCTAATTCTGTCTATACGTCTAGTCAAATTCTCGTATGTTGTTTCTTCCATGTTTATTACCTCTGTTTCTATGTTGTGTAATTGCCCTAAGAGCTTTTAATACCTTTTACTATCCAGGATATCCTCACACTCAAAGTTGGGCGATGGCGAGTGTGGGGATTTTGAATGGTTGTTTCTTATACAGTTTTTCTTGCAATGAAGTTCCTCACGCTCAGAGTCGCCAAATTGAAAGCGTGAGAAAGTACCAGTTTTAAGAGTTGGCGCTCTCCGTATGGTCAAATTGCCCTAAATATGCTATAATCTAGGTATAAATCTTTACTAAAACCTCTTTGATAATAGCTTGCCTGCTTTGTTAAATTCGTTTTAGTGTTAGTGTGAAAGGCTCTGCGGTGTGGTTATTGCTAAGCCTTTTTTGTTGCTCTCACGCGCTTCTTTGGCGTGTTTTTTTATTTCTGAATGCCATAGCCTTGATTTCCTGATAACTCATATTCAAGCCAATCATGGCTATTACCATATCCTCAAAGGCTTGATATTGCTCCAGCTCGTCACTTGTCAAGCTATCAATGCCATTATAGCCCCCACGTTCTTCCCTTAACTGCTTAGCGTTCCTGTCGGTTACTGCCTTCAGTAGCAAGTTGTTCATGGTGCTATGCGCGTGCTTGGGTGCTTGTTCCCAGTTCTCAATACTGTCATGCAGTGTTTTTCTTTTTGGCTTTTCTAGCGCCCTCTGCATACGAAACTTAGAAAGTTCCTCACGCATTTCAAAAAATGCTTTGACTAGGTTGGTTTTGAAGTTGGCCACTTGCTCGGTGTTCTTTAAGAATGTAACTAACAAGGTCGCTTGTTGTTCGTTCAAAATATAGTCCTTGGTATTCTGGCCACTTTCCATAGCTTGGATTTTAAATCCAACCTTTCCGAACTGTTCAAACCTTGCTTGATGCTTGCGGATCGTCTTGGTTATTGTGTGATGTTGCAATCCCGTGTATTCTGCAACAATACTGCTTAATGTGTACGGCTCTTTCTTGCCGTCCATGTAGACTAGTTCCATTAGTTTGCTCCTTTCTTAGATTTCCTTTTGATTTAGTTCTATTTTTTTCGTACTATCTCCTAAAAAAATATCGTCCAGTTTTACCTGATACAATTCCGATAACTCTTTAAGTAGCTCAAAAGGGATTAGCGTACTATCTTTTTCGTACTTTGAGATAGTCTGAAAATTCTTATTGACCTTCTTAGCCACTTGGCGCAAAGTAAAACCTGCATTTACTCGACACGCTCTTAGCGTCCATTGTGCCATATTCTTATAGCTCCTTTCAAGATTGATAAAATCATAGTACTATTTTTTTCGTACTTTGTCAACGTTGTTGTTGAAAAATTTTATTTTTTTCGTACTTTGTCTTTTTTGTGTTATAATCAGGTTGTAGAATTAAAGTAAGGGAGTTTTTAACAATGGCAAAAAATAGCCCTCAGGATTTAAAGAATAGAGAATATTTCTCTAATAATCTTAACCGTGTTATGAAAGAAAAAGGTATCAGACAGATAGACCTGCATAATGCTTTAGAAATTCCTAAAAGTACAATAACTGGTTATGTAAAAGGTAGATCAATGCCAACATCTGGCAATCTTCAAAAACTTGCTGATTATTTGGGAGTGAAAAAATCTGATCTTGACCCTCGCTTTTCTGACAAAGATGTTTACAAAGAATTTTTATATATGTTAGATAAACAATTAGACGAAGAAAAATACCTCGTAAAAAATGTTTCAAAAGATAAAATTTTTCAGAAAGTAAAAGAGAGAGAAAAAAGGGACAAGGAAATAATTGAACTAGCAAAGAGTAAAAATTTCCCAATCAGTCCTGAAGAGTTTCTCACTACTATCACTGAATCATTAAATGAATACAATCCCAAAGACAACTATGAAGTTTTAAATGCCCTTGCGCTAAAGACAAGTAATATCCTATTCTGGCTAGATATTGTATTTCAAAAAACAAGTAGTGAATTCTACATAGTTTTTGAAGATAAGGAATTCAACCAAGAATATTACAACAAATTATATAAAAAGTTTGAAAATCTATTTGAAGAAATTAAGTCTTTAGCTCTTCAAGAAGCTAAGAAAGATAAAGAAAATCTAGATGATTTTGCGTTACTTTGGGGTATAGACTAACCCACGCGCCACAATGTCCAACAATCCTGAAGCGCGTGGATTTTCGAGCTTCGTTCGAGCTTCAAGCCTATATAAGCCCCATATCTACTAATTTTGTTGATATCAACAAATGTCAACCACTTACAATATTTTAGAAAGGATACCTTATTATGGAACTCCAACAGTACGATGAATTAACTTTTGAAAATATCAAACACATAGACGAAAATGGAGTAGAATTTTGGTATGCTCGGGACTTACAAAAGACCCTTGAGTATACAGAATGGAGAAACTTTCTTCTAGTAATTGATAAGGCAAAGATAGCTTGTGATACCGCTAAAAACCCCATTGTAGAGCATTTTGTTGACGTCAACAAGTCAATTTCAAACGGTTATAATACAACAAGAGATATCAAAGATTTTAAACTTACCCGTTACGCTTGTTACCTTATTGTCCAAAATGGCGACCCACGAAAAGAAGTTATAGCACTTGGCCAAACCTATTTCGCGTTGAAAACTCGTCAACAAGAGCTACAAGAAAACTTTGACAATCTTACCGAAGAACAGAAACGCCTTGCTATCCGTGATGAAATAAAACATCACAATAAATCATTATCTGAATCTGCTGGCAATGCTGGCGTTAAAAACTTTGGAAGATTTCACAACTCAGGATACAAGGGGTTATATGGTGGGTTAACTATGCAGGATATTCATAACCTCAAAGAACTAAACGAAGGGGAGCATATTCTGGATTTTATGGGGAGTGCTGAATTAGCTGCTAATTTATTCCGTGCCACTCAGACCGACGAAGTTCTACGACGTAGAAACATAAAAGGCGAAGATCTCGCAAATGATACCCATTTCAACGTAGGGCGAACCATTAGAAATACCATGAAAGAACTCGGAACAACCATGCCGGAGAATCTTCCTACTCCTCGGGAAAGTATACAAGAGTTGAAAAATAAACAGAAAGAACTTGAAAAACAAGCCGATAATAACCAACTTTCGCTCTTTGACGATATGTAATAGCGGGCAATATTAGCCCCATATCCGCCTTGTTTCCTACTCTGGTATTATTTACCGTCTGACTACTTAAAAACGAAAATAAGGGGGTTCTCGTAGCCCCTAGCATGATATAAAACCTTTTTGATAATGGCTTGCCTGCTGATGTATTTTAGAAAGGTTTATCATCATGAAAATAACAGAATACAAAAAGAAAGACGGGTCAATAGTCTACCGCTCCAGTATCTATCTGGGTACAGATACAGTAACAGGTAAGAAAGTCAAGACAACTATATCAGGCCGAAACAAGAAGGAACTCAAAACCAAAGCGTTACAGGCTCAAATAGAGTTTGAAAAAGACGGGTCAACAGTATTTAAAGCGGTTCAAATCAATACCTATGCCGAACTGGTGGAGAATTGGCTAGAAACATACTGCCATACGGTTAAAAAATCTACCTTAATGGGTACCAAATTCAAAATAGATAAATATCTACTTCCAGCTTTCGGAAACTATAGGCTGGATAAACTGACGCCCCCAATCATTCAAAGTCAAGTTAACCAGTGGGCAAAAGACTATAATCAATTAGGCGAAGGATTCCAAGAATATCCGCTCCTTCACTCTCTAAACAAACGCATACTTAAATATGCCGTATCTTTGCAAGCTATACCCTTCAACCCTGCCCGTGATGTCATTATTCCACGGCGTAAACTCAAAGAAGGGCAAAAACTGAAATATCTGGATGATGAGAATTTGAAAAAGTTCTTAGCTTATATGGATCAGTTGCCAAACACTTACAAAAATTTCTTTGATACGGTGCTATATAAGACGCTTTTAGCTACTGGTTTGCGTATTCGTGAGTGTTTAGCCTTAGAGTGGTCTGATATTGACCTAAAAAACGGTACACTGGACGTCAATAAAACGTTAAATATTATCAAAGAAATCACTAGCCCTAAGACTAAATCAAGTATTAGGGTAATTGACTTGGATAATAAGACGGTGCTCATGCTACGGCTCTATAAAGCAAGACAATCCCAAATAGGAAAAGAAATGGGGTTGACCTATGAGAAAGTATTCTCTAATAGCTTTGATAAGCATATAGACGCTAGAATGCTTAGTTTTAGGTTAGTAAAACATTTGGAACGTGCTGGATGCCCTCGTTTTACGTTCCACGCCTTCCGACACACTCACGCTAGTATCTTGCTCAATGCTGGACTACCTTACAAAGAGATACAAACACGGCTCGGCCATGCAAAACTTTCTATGACCATGGATATTTATAGCCACCTATCCAAAGACAATCAGAAAAATGCTACTTCATTTTATGAAAAAGCTATTGAAAAATTAAAAAGTTCCTAAAAAAGTCCATAAAATTATTATTTCAGTTATGGGAAATAGCTATATCAAGGAATTTTAGCACTTTATCCCTTTTTGTGTTATAATATTAGGGATTGAAATGAAAACGGAGAATGAGAAAATATGGCTTTAACAGCAGGTATCGTTGGTTTGCCAAACGTTGGTAAATCAACACTATTTAATGCAATTACAAAAGCAGGAGCAGAGGCAGCAAACTACCCATTTGCGACGATTGATCCAAACGTTGGAATGGTTGAGGTTCCAGATGAACGCCTACAAAAATTAACGGAAATGATCACACCTAAAAAGACAGTTCCAACAACATTTGAATTTACAGATATTGCAGGGATTGTAAAAGGAGCTTCAAAAGGAGAAGGGCTAGGGAATAAATTCTTGGCCAATATTCGTGAAGTAGATGCGATTGTTCATGTAGTTCGTGCTTTTGATGATGAAAATGTGATGCGCGAGCAAGGACGTGAAGATGCCTTTGTGGATCCACTTGCAGATATTGACACCATTAACCTGGAATTGATTCTTGCTGACTTAGAATCAGTCAATAAACGTTATGCGCGTGTAGAAAAGATGGCACGCACGCAAAAAGATAAAGAATCTGTGGAAGAATTCAATGTTCTTCAAAAGATTAAACCAGTCCTAGAAGATGGAAAATCAGCTCGCACCATCGAATTTACAGATGAGGAACAAAAGGTTGTAAAAGGTCTCTTCCTTTTGACGACTAAACCAGTGCTCTATGTTGCTAATGTGGACGAGGATGTGGTTTCAGAACCTGACTCTATCGACTATGTTAAACAAATTCGTAAATTTGCAGCGACAGAAAATGCTGAAGTAGTCGTTATTTCTGCGCGTGCTGAGGAAGAAATTTCTGAGTTAGACGAAGAAGACAAGCAAGAGTTTCTTGAGGCACTTGGTTTGACAGAATCAGGCGTTGACAAGTTGACTCGTGCAGCTTACCACTTACTTGGACTGGGAACTTACTTCACAGCTGGCGAAAAAGAAGTTCGAGCTTGGACATTCAAACGTGGTATGAAGGCTCCTCAAGCAGCTGGTATTATCCACTCAGACTTTGAAAAAGGATTTATTCGTGCGGTAACCATGTCATATGAGGATTTAGTGAAATACGGATCTGAAAAGGCTGTAAAAGAAGCTGGACGCTTGCGTGAAGAAGGAAAAGAATATATCGTTCAAGATGGCGATATTATGGAATTCCGCTTTAATGTCTAAAAAATTTAATGAATAGTATCAATTAGGTTGGAAAAAAATTCCAACCCTTTTGGCTTTTGAAAGGAAAAATAAATGACCAAATTACTTGTAGGATTAGGAAATCCAGGGGATAAATATTTTGAAACAAAACACAATGTTGGATTTATGTTGATTGACCAACTAGCGAAGAAACAGAATGTCACTTTTACACATGATAAGATATTTCAAGCTGACCTAGCATCCTTTTTTCTAAATGGAGAAAAAATTTATCTTGTCAAACCAACGACATTTATGAATGAAAGTGGAAAAGCGGTTCATGCTTTATTGACTTATTATGGTTTAGATATTGAAGATTTACTCATCATTTACGATGATCTTGACATGGAAGTTGGAAAGATTCGTTTAAGAGCAAAAGGCTCAGCAGGTGGTCATAATGGTATCAAGTCTATTATTCAACATATTGGAACCCAGACCTTTAATCGTGTTAAGATTGGAATCGGAAGACCTAAAAATGGAATGTCAGTTGTTAACCATGTTTTGAGTAAGTTTGACAAGGATGATTATATTGGTATTTTACAGTCTATTGACAAGGTTGACGAATCTGTAAACTACTATTTACAAGAGAAAAATTTTGAGAAAACAATGCAGAGGTATAACGGATAAATGGTAACCTTATTAGATTTATTCTCAGAAAATGATCAGATTAAAAAATGGCATCAAAGTTTAACAGATAAGAAAAGACAATTAATGTTAGGCTTGTCAATTTCTACAAAAGCTTTAGCCATCGCTAGTAGTTTTAAGAAAGAAGATAAGATTGTTTTATTGACATCAACTTATGGAGAAGCAGAAGGGCTTATTAGTGATCTTATTTCTATCTTGGGTGAGGAATTTGTCTATCCATTTTTGGTAGATGATTCCCCTATGGTCGAGTTTTTTATGTCTTCACAAGAAAAAATCATCTCACGGGTTGAAGCCTTACGTTTTTTGACTAATCCATCTAAGAAAGGGATTTTAGTTTGTAATATCGCAGCAAGTCGATTGATTTTACCCTCTTCAACTGTATTTAAAGAAAGTATTATAAAAATTGCAGTTGGTGAAGAATATGACCAACATGCGCTTATCCATCAGTTAAAGGAAATTGGTTATCGAAAGGTTACACAAGTACAAACTCAAGGAGAATTTAGTCTTCGAGGAGATATTTTAGATATTTTTGAAATATCTCAGTTAGAACCTTGCCGAATTGAGTTTTTTGGTGATGAAGTAGATGGAATTCGTACTTTTGAAGTCGAAACACAATTATCGAAAGAAAATCAGTCAGAACTCATCATCTTTCCAGCTAGCGATATTCTCATAAGAGAAGAAGATTATCAACGAGGTCAGTTGACTTTAGAAAAACAAATTTTGAAGACTCTATCGCCGATTCTGAAATCTTATCTAGAAGAAATTCTTTCAAGTTTTCATCAAAAACAAAGTCATGCAGATTCTCGGAAATTTTTATCTTTGTGTTATGAGAAATCATGTACCGTATTTGATTATATCGAAAAAGACATACCAATATTCTTTGATGATTATCAGAAATTGATGAATCAGTATGAAGTATTTGAAAGAGAATTAGCACAATACTTTACAGAAGAATTACAGAATGGTAAAGCATTTTCTGAGATGCAGTATTTTGCAGATACAGAGCAAATCTATAAAAAACAGAGTCCGGTTACCTTTTTCTCTAATCTACAAAAGGGGTTAGGAAATCTCAAGTTTGACCAAATTTATCAATTTAATCAATATCCTATGCAGGAGTTTTTCAATCAATTTTCTTTTCTAAAAGAAGAAATTGAACGATATAAAAAAATGGATTACACCATTATTCTGCAGTCTAGCAATTCAATGGGAAGTAAAACATTGGAGGATGTTTTAGAGGAATACCAGATTAAATTGGATTCCAGAGATAAGTCAAGTATTTGTCAAGAATCTGTAAACTTAATCGAGGGTAATCTCAGACATGGTTTTCATTTTGTAGATGAAAAGATTTTATTGATTACTGAACATGAGATTTTTCAAAAGAAATTAAAACGTCGTTTTCGCAGACAACATGTTTCAAATGCAGAGCGCCTAAAAGATTATAATGAACTTGAAAAGGGGGATTACGTTGTTCACCATATTCATGGGATTGGTCAATATCTAGGAATTGAAACCATTGAAATTAAGGGGATTCACCGTGATTATGTCAGTGTCCAGTATCAAAATGGGGATCAAATCTCCATACCAGTGGAACAGATTCATCTACTGTCCAAATATATTTCAAGTGATGGGAAAGCTCCTAAACTCAATAAATTAAATGACGGTCATTTTAAAAAGGCCAAGCAAAAAGTTAAGAACCAGGTAGAGGATATAGCTGATGATTTAATCAAACTCTATTCTGAACGCAGTCAGTTGAAGGGCTTTGCTTTCTCAGCCGATGATGAAGAGCAAGATACTTTTGATGATGCCTTCCCTTATGTTGAAACGGATGATCAACTTCGTAGTATCGAGGAAATCAAGAGAGATATGCAAGATTCTCAGCCAATGGATCGACTTTTAGTTGGGGATGTTGGTTTTGGAAAGACTGAAGTTGCTATGCGTGCAGCCTTTAAGGCAGTCAATGATCACAAACAGGTTGTCGTCTTAGTTCCGACGACGGTTTTAGCGCAACAGCACTATACAAATTTTAAGGAACGATTCCAAAATTTTGCAGTTAATATTGATGTGTTGAGTCGCTTTAGAAGTAAAAAAGAGCAGACTGAAACACTTGAAAAATTGAAAAATGGTCAAGTCGATATTTTGATTGGAACACATCGTGTTTTGTCAAAAGATGTTGTGTTTGCTGATTTGGGCTTGATGATTATTGATGAGGAACAGCGATTTGGTGTCAAGCATAAGGAAACCTTGAAAGAACTGAAGAAACAAGTGGATGTCCTAACCTTGACAGCTACTCCAATCCCTCGTACCCTTCATATGTCTATGCTGGGAATCAGAGATTTGTCTGTTATTGAAACTCCGCCGACTAATCGTTATCCAGTGCAAACCTATGTTTTAGAAAAGAATGATAGTGTCATTCGTGATGCTGTCTTACGTGAAATGGAGCGTGGAGGTCAAGTTTACTACCTTTACAATAAAGTTGACACGATTGACCAGAAGGTTTCAGAATTACAGGAGTTGATTCCAGAGGCTTCGATTGGTTACGTTCATGGTAGAATGAGTGAAATACAGTTGGAAAATACTCTACTAGACTTTATTGAGGGACAATACGATATTTTGGTGACGACTACCATTATTGAGACAGGGGTGGACATTCCAAATGCTAATACTTTATTTATTGAGAATGCGGATCATATGGGCTTGTCAACCTTGTATCAGTTAAGAGGAAGAGTCGGTCGTAGTAATCGTATTGCTTATGCCTATCTCATGTATCGTCCAGAAAAATCAATCAGTGAAGTCTCTGAGAAGAGATTAGAAGCGATTAAAGGATTTACAGAATTGGGATCCGGATTTAAGATTGCTATGCGAGATCTTTCGATTCGTGGAGCAGGAAATCTCCTAGGAAAATCCCAGTCTGGTTTCATTGATTCTGTTGGTTTTGAATTGTATTCGCAGTTATTAGAGGAAGCTATTGCTAAACGAAACGGTAATGCTAACACTAACACAAGAACCAAAGGGAATGCTGAGTTGATTTTGCAAATTGATGCCTATCTTCCTGATACTTATATTTCTGATCAACGACATAAGATTGAAATTTACAAGAAAATTCGTCAAATTGACAACCGTGTCAATTATGAAGAGTTACAAGAGGAGTTGATAGACCGTTTTGGAGAATACCCAGATGTAGTAGCCTATCTTTTAGAGATTGGTTTGGTCAAATCATACTTGGACAAGGTCTTTGTTCAACGTGTGGAAAGAAAAGATAATAAAGTTACAGTTCAATTTGAAAAAGTCACTCAACGACTGTTTTTAGCTCAAGATTATTTTAAATCTTTATCCGCAACGAACTTAAAAGTAGGCATCGCTGAGAATAAGGGATCAATGGAGCTTGTATTTGATGTCCGAAATAAGAAAGATTATGAAATTTTAGAAGGTCTGCTGATTTTTGGAGAAAGTTTATTAGAGATAAAAGAGTCTAAGAAAGAAAATTCCATTTGATATTTTTCTTCTATAAAAAAATAGATAAAAATGGTACAATAATAAGTTGAGGTAATAAGTATGAGATTAGACAAATATTTAAAAGTATCACGAATTATCAAGCGTCGTACAGTCGCAAAGGAAGTAGCAGATAAAGGCAGAATTAAGGTTAATGGAATCTTGGCCAAAAGTTCAACGGATTTGAAAGTTAATGACCAAGTTGAAATTCGTTTTGGAAACAAGTTGCTACTTGTAAAAGTACTAGAGATGAAAGATAGTACAAAAAAAGAAGATGCAGCAGGCATGTATGAAATTATCAGTGAAACACGGGTAGAAGAAAATGTCTAAAAATATTGTACAATTGAATAATTCTTTTATTCAAAATGAATATCAACGTCGTCGCTACCTGATGAAAGAACGACAAAAACGGAATCGTTTTATGGGGTGGGTATTGATTTTGATTATGCTATTATTTATCTTGCCAACTTTTAATTTAGCGCAGAGTTATCAGCAATTACTTCAAAGACGTCAGCAATTAGCAGACTTGCAAACTCAGTATCAAACTTTGAGTGATGAAAAGGATAAGGAGACAGCATTTGCTACCAAGTTGAAAGATGAGGATTATGCTGCCAAATATACACGAGCGAAGTACTATTATTCTAAGTCGAGGGAAATAGTTTATACGATTCCTGACTTGCTTCAAAGGTGATAAAATGGAAAATTTACTAGACGTAATTGAGCAATTTTTGAGTTTATCAGATGAAAAGCTAGAAGAGTTGGCTGATAAAAATCAATTATTGCGTTTACAAGAAGAAAAGGAAAGGAAGAATGCGTAAATTCTTAATTATTTTGTTGCTACCAAGTTTTTTGACCATTTCAAAAGTCGTTAGCACAGAAAAAGAAGTCGTCTATACTTCGAAAGAAATTTATTACCTTTCACAATCTGACTTTGGTATTTATTTTAGAGAAAAGCTAAGTTCTCCCATGGTTTATGGAGAAGTTCCTGTTTATGCGAATGAAGATTTAGTAGTGGAATCTGGAAAATTGACTCCCAAAACAAGTTTTCAAATAACTGAGTGGCGCTTAAATAAACAAGGAATTCCAGTATTTAAGTTATCCAACCATCAATTTATTGCTGCAGAAAAACGATTTTTATATGATCAATCAGAGGTAACTCCAACAATAAAAAAAGTATGGTTAGAATCTGATTTTAAACTGTACAATAGTCCTTATGACTTAAAAGAAGTGAAATCATCCTTATCAGCTTATTCGCAAGTATCAATCGACAAGACCATGTTTGTAGAAGGAAGAGAATTTCTACATATTGATCAGGCTGGATGGGTAGCTAAAGAATCAACTTCTGAAGAAGATAATCGGATGAGTAAAGTTCAAGAAATGTTATCTGAAAAATATCAGAAGGATTCATTTTCTATTTATGTTAAGCAACTGACTACTGGAAAAGAAGCTGGTATCAATCAAGATGAAAAGATGTATGCAGCTAGTGTTTTGAAACTCCCTTATCTCTATTATGCGCAAGAAAAAATAAATGAGGGTCTTTATCAGTTAGATATGACTGTAAAATACGTATCTGCAGTCAATGATTTTCCAGGTTCTTATAAACCAGAGGGAAGTGGTAGTCTTCCTAAAAAAGAGGATAATAAAGAGTATTCTCTAAAAGATTTAATTACGAAAGTATCAAAAGAATCGGATAATGTAGCTCATAATATATTAGGATATTATATTTCAAACCAATCTGATGCTACATTCAAATCCAAGATGTCTGCTATTATGGGAGATGATTGGGATTCAAAAGAAAAATTGATTTCTTCCAAGATGGCTGGGAAGGTTATGGAAACCATTTATAATCAAAATGGATTTGTATTGGAATCTTTGACTAAAACAGATTTTGATAATGAGCGAATTGCCAAAGGTGTTTCTGTGAAGGTAGCTCATAAAATTGGGGATGCGGACGAATTTAAGCATGATACGGGTGTTGTCTACGCAGATTCTCCATTTATTCTTTCTATTTTCACTAAGAATTCTGATTATGATACGATTTCTCAGATAGCCAAGGATGTTTATGAGGTTCTAAAATGAGGGAACAAGATTTTTTAAATCATTTTCTCAAGAAGGGATATTTCAAAAAGCATACTAAGGTGGTGCTAGCTCTTTCTGGTGGGTTAGATTCTATGTTTCTATTTAAGGTATTATCTACTTATCAAAAAGAGTTAGAAATTGAACTGATTTTAGCACATGTGAATCATAAGCAGAGAGTAGAATCAGATTGGGAAGAACAGGAATTAAGGAAGTTGGCTGCTGAAGCAGAGCTTCCTATTTATATCAGCAATTTTTCAGGAGAATTTTCAGAAGCGCGTGCTCGACATTTTCGTTATGATTTTTTTCAAGAGGTTATGAAAAAGACAGGTGCGACAGCTTTAGTTACTGCCCACCATGCTGATGATCAGGTGGAAACGATTTTGATGCGTTTGATTCGAGGCACTCGTTTGCGCTATCTATCAGGAATTAAGGAGAAGCAAGTAGTAGGAGAGATAGAAATTATTCGTCCCTTCTTGCATTTTCAGAAAAAAGACTTTCCATCAATTTTTCACTTTGAAGATATATCAAATAAGAAAAATCATTATTTTCGCAATCGTATTCGAAACGCTTACTTACCAGATTTAGAAAAAGAAAATCCTCGATTTAGAGATGCAATCTTAAGTATCGGAAATGAAATTTTAGATTATGACTTAGCTATAACTGAATTATCTAACAATATTGATGTGGAAAATTTACAGCAGTTATTTTCTTATTCTGAGTCAACACAAAGAGTTTTACTTCAAACTTATCTGAATCGTTTTCCAGATTTGAATCTTACAAAAGCTCAGTTTGAAGAAGTTAGACAGATTTTAAAAACTAAAAGCCAGTATCGTCATCCGCTTAAAAATGGTTATGAATTGATAAAAAAGTATCAACAGTTTCAGATTTGTAAAATCAGTCCGCAGGCTGATGAAAAGGAAGATGAACTTGTGTTACACTATCAAAATCAGGTATCTTATCAAGGATACACATTTTCCTTTGGAATTCCTTTAGAAGGTGAATCAATTCAACAAATACCTGTTTCACGGGAAACATCCATACACATTCGTCATCGAAAAACAGGAGATGTTTTAATTCAAAATGGGCATAGAAAAAAACTCAGACGTCTATTTATTGATTTGAAAATCCCTATGGAAAAGCGGAAATCTGCTCTGATTATTGAGCAATTTGGTGAAATTGTCTCAATTTTGGGAATTGCGACCAGTAATTTGAGTAAAAACACGAAAAATGATATAATGAACACTGTACTTTATATAGAAAAAATAGATAGGTAAAAAAATGTTAGAAAACGATATTAAAAAAATCCTCGTTTCACACGATGAAATTACAGAAGCTGCTAAAAAACTAGGTGCTCAATTAACCAAGGACTATGCAGGAAAAAATCCGATTTTAATTGGGATTTTAAAAGGATCTATTCCTTTTATGGCTGAATTGGTCAAACATATTGATACACATATTGAAATGGACTTCATGATGGTTTCTAGCTACCATGGTGGAACAGCAAGTAGTGGTGTCATCAATATCAAGCAAGATGTAACTCAAGATATTAAAGGAAGACATGTTCTATTTGTAGAGGACATCATTGATACAGGTCAAACTTTGAAGAATTTGCGAGATATGTTTATTGCAAGAGAAGCAGCTTCTGTTAAGATTGCAACCTTGTTGGATAAACCAGAAGGACGTGTTGTAGAAATTGAGGCAGACTATACCTGCTTTACTATCCCAAATGAGTTTGTAGTAGGTTATGGTTTAGACTACAAAGAAAATTATCGTAATCTTCCTTATGTTGGAGTATTGAAAGAAGAAGTGTATTCAAATTAGAAAGAACAATTTTTAATGAAAAAACAAAATAATGGTTTAATTAAAAATCCATTTCTATGGTTATTACTTATTTTTTTCCTAGTTACAGCTTACCAGTATTTTAGTACAGGTAGTGTTGCAGGGAAAAGTGAGCAAATTAATTATACAGAATTGGTAAAAGAAATTACCGATGACAATGTAAAAGAATTAACCTACCAACCAAATGGCAGTGTTATCGAAGTTTCGGGTGTCTATAAAAATCCTAAAACAAGTAAAGAAGAAACAGGTATTCAGTTTTTCACGCCATCTGTTACTAAGGTAGAGAAATTTACCAGCACTATTCTTCCTGCAGATACTACCGTATCAGAATTGCAAAAACTTGCTACTGACCATAAAGCAGAAGTAACTGTTAAGCATGAAAGTTCAAGTGGTATGTGGATTAATCTACTCGTATCCATTGTGCCATTTGGAATTCTATTCTTCTTCCTATTCTCTATGATGGGAAATATGGGGGGAGGCAATGGTCGTAACCCAATGAGTTTTGGACGTAGTAAGGCTAAAGCTGCAAATAAAGAAGATATTAAAGTAAGATTTTCAGATGTTGCTGGAGCTGAGGAAGAAAAACAAGAACTAGTTGAAGTTGTTGAATTCTTAAAAGATCCAAAAAGATTTACAAAACTTGGAGCCCGTATTCCAGCAGGGGTCCTTCTGGAGGGACCTCCGGGAACAGGTAAGACTTTGCTTGCTAAAGCAGTCGCCGGAGAAGCAGGTGTTCCATTCTTTAGTATCTCAGGTTCTGACTTTGTAGAAATGTTTGTCGGAGTTGGAGCTAGTCGTGTTCGTTCTCTTTTTGAAGATGCCAAAAAAGCAGCACCAGCTATTATTTTTATCGATGAAATTGATGCTGTCGGACGTCAACGTGGAGTCGGTCTCGGCGGAGGTAATGACGAACGTGAACAAACCTTGAACCAACTCTTGATTGAGATGGATGGTTTTGAGGGAAATGAAGGGATTATCGTCATCGCTGCTACAAACCGTTCAGATGTACTTGACCCTGCCCTTCTGCGTCCAGGACGTTTTGATAGAAAAGTATTGGTTGGCCGTCCTGATGTTAAGGGGCGCGAAGCAATCTTGAAAGTTCATGCTAAGAACAAGCCTTTAGCAGAAGATGTAGATTTGAAATTAGTTGCTCAACAAACTCCAGGTTTTGTTGGTGCTGATTTAGAGAATGTCTTGAATGAAGCGGCTTTAGTTGCTGCTCGTCGCAATAAATCGATAATTGATGCCTCAGATATTGATGAAGCAGAAGATAGAGTTATTGCTGGACCTTCTAAGAAAGATAAGACAGTTTCACAAAAAGAACGAGAATTGGTTGCCTACCATGAGGCAGGACATACCATTGTTGGTCTAGTCTTGTCGAATGCTCGCGTTGTCCATAAGGTTACAATTGTACCACGCGGCCGTGCAGGCGGATACATGATTGCACTTCCTAAAGAGGATCAAATGCTTCTATCCAAAGAAGATATGAAAGAGCAATTGGCTGGCTTAATGGGTGGACGTGTAGCTGAAGAAATTATCTTTAATGTCCAAACGACAGGAGCTTCAAACGACTTTGAACAGGCGACACAAATGGCGCGTGCAATGGTTACAGAGTACGGTATGAGTGAAAAACTTGGCCCAGTACAATATGAAGGAAATCATGCCATGTTTGGTGCACAAAGCCCTCAAAAATCAATTTCAGAACAAACAGCTTATGAAATTGACGAAGAAGTTCGTTCATTATTAAATGAAGCACGAAATAAAGCTGCTGAAATCATCCAATCAAATCGTGAAACTCACAAGTTGATTGCAGAAGCATTATTGAAATACGAAACATTGGATAGTACACAAATTAAATCTCTCTATGAAACAGGAAAGATGCCTGAGACAGTAGAAGAGGAATCTCATGCGCTATCCTATGATGAAGTAAAGTCAAAAATGAATGATGAAAAATAACCCTGAGAGAGGTAAGACCTCTCTTTTTTGTGCAGTTGAGGAGATAAAGAGAACAGAATGGATGAAATGTGCCAAAAGTATTTCTGAATCTGTTAGACTGTACACAGAAAGGGGAAGACTATGCTTAAAGAATTGTATGAAGAAGTCCAGGGGAGTGTGTACAAGTGTAGAAATGAATATTACTTGCATTTATGGGAATTGTCGGATTGGGACCAAGAAGGCATGCTCTGCTTACATGAATTGATTAGTAGAGAAGAAGAATTGGTAGAAGATATCCCTCGTTTAAGGAAATATTTCAAAACTAAGTTTCGAAATCGAATTTTAGACTATATCCGTAAGCAAGAAAGCCACAAACGAAGATATAATAAAGAACCATATGAAGAAGTGGGTGAGATCAGTCATCGTATAAGTGAGGGCGGTCTGTGGCTAGATGATTATTATCTCTTTCATGAAACATTAAAAAATTATAGAAGCAAAGAAAGTAAAGAGAAACAAGAAGAGCTAGAACGCATTTTAAGAAATGAACGATTCCGAGGGCGTCAAAGAGTGTTAAGAGACTTACGTATTGTGTTTAAAGAGTTTGACATCCGTAGCCATTAGGAATTCATGAAAAAAGGGTAAATTCCCAAACTAACTTCCACCGCTAATACAAGTGGAACTTAGTCTAATAAAAATTGTAAAAACCAGTGGAAATCCGTGTCAGAGTAAGTTCCACTGGTTTTACTAATGCCTGATTTCATCGCTTTTATAGCTGAAAGAAATAGAAAAAAGAGCGCACAAAATCCCCTCATCTGAAAGCGTTTCAGATTAAGTTCTGCTATGGTGGAAGTTAGTGTGAGACGTTTGAATGCGGTTAAAGGTTAGTTTTTAGAACTTATGTTGGAGTAATTTAGACGACTGACAGACGTCTTCTGCTTCGATGTCATCAACCCTGGCAAACTCTCCACCATTATCTGTCAGGATGACAGGGAAGAGTTGGAAGAAATCTTTGTCCGCTTGGTGAAGAGTGTTCTTGATGTCATAGAGGTGTTTGGTAACCTCAAGGGTAGTTTTATTATCCAGAAGTCTAGCGAAGATAAAGTTACAGAAAGACAGGTTGAAGGTGAGTAGGACTTTACCTCCCATCCTGCCCATAACGGTGTCCATTTCCAGCCAAGAGTTCAGTTGCTTAAGAGCCAAATAATTTTGGAAATCCTCATAGGAACGGCCTTTTTTAGCTTCTTTAGGGATGGAAGGTAGCTTACTTTTCCGTCTTTCTTTGAATTTAACGGCTCTGGCTAGGTCAATAGGAGCGATAGATAGGTATCCTTTTCGGATGTGTCGATAGACAGTTGAGGAGCTAACATCAAGGTTGTGAGTTTTGAGGATATGATAGATGTGTTGTCCCTTTTTAACCCCATCAGAAATGACTTTGTCCATTTCCCAGAAGGTCTTAGAATTGAGGGGAGTTCCTTCACGAGATTCAACAAGAGTTTGTTCGTATTGTTTTTGAGCTTGTTTAGCGAGGTAGAAGATCTTTTTATAGCCACAATTCTGTCTTCTTTTAGGGCAGCCATTACAGACAAAGGGAGCTTTGTCGAGTAGAGGGCAAGTGAGATTGTCGCATGTAGACTCTCGGATTTGTCTGTTTCGCTTGACTTCTTTAGAAACAGTAGTTGGGTCTTTTAGAATGGATTGCGCGATAGCTTTGAAGGTTTCACTGCGCTCTAAGCCTAATTGGATATCATTACGGTCTGAAAGGGTAAGATGTTTATGTTTTGTCATAGTGGACCTCATTTTTAACTCAAACGTCTCATACTTAATTCCACCATAAAAATCCGTTTTAGACTAATTTCCACTTTAGTCAGGTAAGTGGAAGTTACTTTGAGAAGTTACCCATGTAAAAAAAATTAAAAAAATTGGAAAAAGTAGTTGACAAAAAACAAAAAGGCTGTATAATAGTAAGAGTTGAAAACAACAACTCTGGTCCGTTGGTCAAGGGGTTAAGACACCGCCTTTTCACGGCGGTAACACGGGTTCGAATCCCGTACGGACTATGGTATGTTGCGGTTGGAACACTTGATGAAAAAAAGTTTCAAAAAAACTTAAAAAAGTTTCAAAAAAGTGTTGACAAGCGAAAGCGACTGTGATATACTAATATAGTTGTCACTTGAGAGAGGCGAGTGACAAAGACCTTTGAAAACTGAACAAGACGAACCAATGTGCAGGGCACTACAACTAAGGTTGTAGTACTGAACAATGAAAAAAACAATAAATCTGTCAGTGACAGAAATGAGTGAGAACTCAAACTTTTTAATGAGAGTTTGATCCTGGCTCAGGACGAACGCTGGCGGCGTGCCTAATACATGCAAGTAGAACGCTGAAGGAGGAGCTTGCTTCTCTGGATGAGTTGCGAACGGGTGAGTAACGCGTAGGTAACCTGCCTGGTAGCGGGGGATAACTATTGGAAACGATAGCTAATACCGCATAAGAGTAGATGTTGCATGACATTTGCTTAAAAGGTGCAAATGCATCACTACCAGATGGACCTGCGTTGTATTAGCTAGTTGGTGGGGTAACGGCTCACCAAGGCGACGATACATAGCCGACCTGAGAGGGTGATCGGCCACACTGGGACTGAGACACGGCCCAGACTCCTACGGGAGGCAGCAGTAGGGAATCTTCGGCAATGGACGGAAGTCTGACCGAGCAACGCCGCGTGAGTGAAGAAGGTTTTCGGATCGTAAAGCTCTGTTGTAAGAGAAGAACGAGTGTGAGAGTGGAAAGTTCACACTGTGACGGTATCTTACCAGAAAGGGACGGCTAACTACGTGCCAGCAGCCGCGGTAATACGTAGGTCCCGAGCGTTGTCCGGATTTATTGGGCGTAAAGCGAGCGCAGGCGGTTAGATAAGTCTGAAGTTAAAGGCTGTGGCTTAACCATAGTACGCTTTGGAAACTGTTTAACTTGAGTGCAAGAGGGGAGAGTGGAATTCCATGTGTAGCGGTGAAATGCGTAGATATATGGAGGAACACCGGTGGCGAAAGCGGCTCTCTGGCTTGTAACTGACGCTGAGGCTCGAAAGCGTGGGGAGCAAACAGGATTAGATACCCTGGTAGTCCACGCCGTAAACGATGAGTGCTAGGTGTTAGACCCTTTCCGGGGTTTAGTGCCGTAGCTAACGCATTAAGCACTCCGCCTGGGGAGTACGACCGCAAGGTTGAAACTCAAAGGAATTGACGGGGGCCCGCACAAGCGGTGGAGCATGTGGTTTAATTCGAAGCAACGCGAAGAACCTTACCAGGTCTTGACATCCCTCTGACCGCTCTAGAGATAGAGCTTTCCTTCGGGACAGAGGTGACAGGTGGTGCATGGTTGTCGTCAGCTCGTGTCGTGAGATGTTGGGTTAAGTCCCGCAACGAGCGCAACCCCTATTGTTAGTTGCCATCATTCAGTTGGGCACTCTAGCGAGACTGCCGGTAATAAACCGGAGGAAGGTGGGGATGACGTCAAATCATCATGCCCCTTATGACCTGGGCTACACACGTGCTACAATGGCTGGTACAACGAGTCGCAAGCCGGTGACGGCAAGCTAATCTCTTAAAGCCAGTCTCAGTTCGGATTGTAGGCTGCAACTCGCCTACATGAAGTCGGAATCGCTAGTAATCGCGGATCAGCACGCCGCGGTGAATACGTTCCCGGGCCTTGTACACACCGCCCGTCACACCACGAGAGTTTGTAACACCCGAAGTCGGTGAGGTAACCGTAAGGAGCCAGCCGCCTAAGGTGGGATAGATGATTGGGGTGAAGTCGTAACAAGGTAGCCGTATCGGAAGGTGCGGCTGGATCACCTCCTTTCTAAGGATAAGGAACTGCGCATTGGTCTTGTTTAGTCTTGAGAGGTCTTGTGGGGCCTTAGCTCAGCTGGGAGAGCGCCTGCTTTGCACGCAGGAGGTCAGCGGTTCGATCCCGCTAGGCTCCATTGGTGAGAGATCACCAAGTAATGCACATTGAAAATTGAATATCTATATCAAATAGTAACAAGAAAATAAACCGAAAACGCTGTAGTATTAATAAGAGTTTATGACTGAAAGGTCAGAAAATAAGGTTAAGTTAATAAGGGCGCACGGTGGATGCCTTGGCACTAGGAGCCGAAGAAGGACGTGACAAACGACGATATGCCTTGGGTAGCTGTAAGTAAGCGATGATCCAGGGATTTCCGAATGGGGGAACCCAACAGGTACTACCTGTTACCCGCATCTGTTAAGGATGTGAGGAGGAAGACGCAGTGAACTGAAACATCTAAGTAGCTGCAGGAAGAGAAAGCAAAAGCGATTGCCTTAGTAGCGGCGAGCGAAACGGCAGGAGGGCAAACCGAAGAGTTTACTCTTCGGGGTTGTAGGACTGCAATGTGGACTCAAAGATTATAGAAGAATGATTTGGGAAGATCAGCCAAAGAGAGTAATAGCCTCGTATTTAAAATAGTCTTTGTACCTAGCAGTATCCTGAGTACGGCGGGACACGTGAAATCCCGTCGGAATCTGGGAGGACCATCTCCCAACCCTAAATACTCCCTAGTGACCGATAGTGAACCAGTACCGTGAGGGAAAGGTGAAAAGCACCCCGGGAGGGGAGTGAAATAGAACCTGAAACCGTGTGCCTACAACAAGTTCGAGCCCGTTAATGGGTGAGAGCGTGCCTTTTGTAGAATGAACCGGCGAGTTACGTTATGATGCGAGGTTAAGTTGAAGAGACGGAGCCGTAGGGAAACCGAGTCTGAATAGGGCGAATTAGTATCATGACGTAGACCCGAAACCATGTGACCTACCCATGAGCAGGTTGAAGGTGCGGTAAGACGCACTGGAGGACCGAACCAGGGCACGTTGAAAAGTGCTTGGATGACTTGTGGGTAGCGGAGAAATTCCAAACGAACTTGGAGATAGCTGGTTCTCTCCGAAATAGCTTTAGGGCTAGCGTCGACATAAAGATTCTTGGAGGTAGAGCACTGTTTGGGTGAGGGGTCCATCCCGGATTACCAATCTCAGATAAACTCCGAATGCCAATGAATTATGGTCGGCAGTCAGACTGCGAGTGCTAAGATCCGTAGTCGAAAGGGAAACAGCCCAGACCACCAGCTAAGGTCCCAAAATAATTGTTAAGTGGAAAAGGATGTGGGGTTGCACAGACAACTAGGATGTTAGCTTAGAAGCAGCTATTCATTCAAAGAGTGCGTAATAGCTCACTAGTCGAGTGACCCTGCGCCGAAAATGTACCGGGGCTAAAACAATTTACCGAAGCTGTGGATACCTTTATAGGTAT
>NZ_AP026968.1:35000-197500 GCF_037076355.1 Streptococcus parapneumoniae
GTTTCTTGAAGAAGAGCTTCTAAACCAAACTCCTTATATTTTTACAAATTACTCCAAACAGTTGTTTTATTGCAATCTAGCAGATCCATGATTTCTTTATAACTCTTTTCTTTTGAACGAAAATAAATAATCTGTAGACGTTTGTGATATTTGGCGTACGATGAATCTCTTAGGAGTTTCTCAATTTTTTGTATTTCTTCATTTGTAAGTTTCATAACTACTATTATAAGATGTTTTTTTGATTTTAGTCTAGTATTAAAAGGAAAAAGTGCATTAATGATGTTTGACAAATACGTTAATCTCAAGTACAAGTTTGGGAGTCGGTATTTCTGGGCGGAAGGTTATTATGTAAGTACAGTAGGGTTTAATGAAGCCACAATTATGATATAGCACTAGATAAATTAAGTGTAAGAGAATATGAGGATCCCTTTAGGGATAGTGGTAAGTAATACTAAAGCCTCTTTGAGAAGCAAGTGACGAGTCAAGAGCAATAAGGCTTGAACAACGTGAAAGCCAGCATCTTTAGGCGCTGGCTGGTAATTTGGGTTTATAGCCCTGGTACAAGAGTCTGAGACAAAATAGTTCTCGACTACAAAAAAGCTAGAGATTTCCAATTACGGAACTCTAGCTTTTTAATTTTGAGTCGTTCTCTTATTGTATTTTAGGAGGTTATTGGCCATAAGTACCAATCCCATGTCAATTCTCACTTGACGCTTCCCTCTCAGATTACATCTCTTGTAACCCAAACAAGCCTTTATCTGCCCAAAGACAGGTTCCACATCAATCTTGCGTTGAGCGAAAATCTGTCTACCTTCAGGAGATAAAAGCGCCTGACATTCTTTAGCTTTCAAGTGTTGATAGCGTTCGTTCATATACAGTCCCTTTTGAGGGACTGATTCAGGTTCATCAGCGTAGTAAACCTTGATTTCCTGTTGAAAGTCCGTCTGTGTTTTCTGGTGCTTGATATGGTGAAAACGATAGTACCAGCCATCAGGATGTGTGTAGCTATCCTCCTTGTCATTATAGTGCCAATTCGCTAAGTTTTTAGCTGACTGTTTATACCCTCTCTTTTGTTCCTTATCAAACATGGCATATTTAATCAGATGGTTCACCTCCTTTTCATCTAAACGAAGGAGGTTCTCTTCACTTCCATATCCAGCATCTGCGACAACTGTCTTCAAGTCATGCGGATAAGTTTCAAGGAAGGGGAGAAGAGTCTTGGTGTCTGTCGGATTTGAGAAGACATCATAGTGAAGAACAAATTGGTTTTCAGTAGCGATTTGAAGATTATAAGCAGCCTTGAGTTGGCCATTTTTCATATAATCTTCTTTCATGCACATAAAAGTAGCATCTGGATCGGTGTTGGAAAAGCTGTTGCGCCCTTCAAATGTCTCCTGATAGCTCTCATATTTTTCAGCACATACTGAAAAATCATCTTTGACTCTACGCAAGACTTTCTTGAGTTTACGACGCTGGGTTTTACGTTCATCCTTTCCTTTAACGGGTGCCTCCTCAATGTCCTGGTTCAGTTTTTCCAATTCTTCTTCAAGGACTTGAGCGAATGCAAGCAACTGCTCTGAAGAAATTGGTTCTTCTTCATCCAGCTTAATAGCCTGATGGATAAGGGGTGTGATTTCTTCTTGAAAATAGACCTGTATCTGTTCTTGAAGTTTGGCGGAGAATTTGTCCGTTGCTTTTTTTGGAGATGAGAGACTATTGTCCCAGACTCCATGATTATGTAATTAATAATCTATCTCGTGTTATTAGAGGCGAGACATTTTTCTTGGCTAGAAAAGTTTCAGAGACCTCCATTTTGAGCAATGATAGCACTTAAAACGGCGTTTTCTAAGAAAGATTCTGGTTTGAATTTTTTTTATACTACAAAATCAAATCCAAAATACCTATATAAAAATATTATAGGTATAATAGGGTTTACCCAAAAGTTTTAAGGTGGTCTTTTTAGGACTTTAATCTTTTGAAATTTAGGTAGTAGATTTCTTCCTATTCTGTTAACTTTTCCTTTTTGTTATTTTGTTGAGGTTGGTATTTTAACAATTCAGGAATTGTTAATAACTGTTTATAATTTTTTGTTAGAATAAGGTCATAAAAAGAAAAGGAGTATATATTTATGCTACAAAAAATTTATGAGCAGATGGCGGATTTTTATAGAAATATTGAAGAAGAGTATGGTACTGTATTTGGTGATAATTTTGATTGGGAACATTTCCATTTTAAATTTTTGATTTATTATTTAGTGAGATATGGTATTGGGTGTCGTAGGGATTTTATCGTTTATCATTATCGTGTTGCTTATCGTTTGTATCTTGAAAAGATAATAATGAATCGGGGATTTATTTCGTGTTGAGATGTTTTGAGTAAATTTCCGAACTAATTTACTCTTTTATGAAAATATAATAGTAAATAGCTAGTAATTTTTTTTAAATCTTTTTTAATAGTTGGAAATAGCAAATCTTTCTATTGTTTCTTCTTGATAAAAAGGCGATTTTTTCTTATAATAAATTGTAAGATATAATTGCAGGTGAGAGTCCTGCCATGTATGTGAGAAAGGAAGAGCCTAAGGGCTCAGACAAGATTATGACTTCAGTTGTTGTTGTAGGTACCCAATGGGGTGATGAAGGTAAAGGGAAGATTACAGACTTCCTTTCAGCGAATGCAGAAGTGATTGCACGTTATCAAGGTGGTGATAATGCAGGGCACACGATTGTGATCGATGGTAAGAAATTTAAGTTGCACTTGATTCCATCTGGGATTTTCTTCCCTGAAAAAATCTCTGTTATTGGAAACGGAATGGTTGTAAATCCTAAATCTCTTGTAAAAGAGTTGAGCTATCTTCATGAGGAGGGTGTGACAACTGATAACTTGCGTATTTCTGATCGTGCGCATGTCATTTTGCCATACCATATCGAGTTGGATCGTTTGCAAGAAGAAGCTAAGGGCGACAATAAGATTGGGACTACAATTAAGGGAATTGGTCCTGCTTATATGGACAAGGCTGCTCGTGTTGGGATTCGTATCGCAGATCTTTTAGATAAAGATATTTTCCGTGAGCGTTTAAAACGTAACCTTGCTGAAAAGAATCGTCTTTTTGAAAAATTGTATGACAGTAAAGCGATTGCTTTTGATGATATTTTTGAGGAATATTATGAATATGGTCAACAAATCAAAAAATATGTGACCGATACATCTGTTATTTTGAATGATGCGCTTGATAATGGTAAACGTGTACTTTTTGAAGGTGCACAAGGTGTCATGCTCGATATTGACCAAGGGACCTATCCATTTGTTACGTCATCAAACCCTGTGGCTGGTGGAGTGACAATTGGTTCTGGTGTTGGTCCAAGTAATATTGATAAGGTTGTAGGTGTATGTAAAGCCTATACGAGTCGTGTAGGAGACGGTCCTTTCCCAACTGAGTTGTTTGATGAAGTGGGAGAACGTATCCGTGAAGTTGGTCATGAATATGGTACAACAACTGGTCGTCCACGTCGTGTGGGTTGGTTTGATTCAGTTGTCATGCGTCATAGCCGTCGCGTTTCTGGTATTACTAACCTTTCTTTGAACTCTATTGATGTTTTGAGCGGTTTGGATACTGTGAAAATCTGTGTGGCCTATGATCTTGATGGTCAACGTATTGACTACTATCCAGCTAGTCTTGAGCAATTGAAACGTTGCAAGCCTATTTATGAAGAGTTGCCAGGTTGGTCAGAAGATATTACTGGAGTTCGTAATTTGGAAGATCTTCCTGAGAATGCGCGTAACTACGTTCGTCGTGTGAGTGAATTGGTTGGCGTTCGTATTTCTACTTTCTCAGTAGGTCCTGGTCGTGAACAAACAAATATTTTAGAAAGTGTTTGGTCTTAAGAGATTTTTAAGATTTGTTTAAGATAGGTCGGGTATACTATAGACAGTTACAAGAAGACCTCCTAACTTGTTGTAACAAATATCCTAAACTTTTCTTTTTCATAATAATCTCCCTATAAAGTCACCGCATTCGGTGGCTTTTTTTGTCTTGGGATTCATGATATAATAATAAAATCGAGAAGTAGAAAAAGGGAAATTGATGAATTATACAGTTGAAGAAAAAGAAAGATTCATGAGAGAGGCTTTGAGAGAGGCTGAGATTGCTCTTGAACACGATGAAATTCCAATTGGTTGTGTGATTGTCAAGGACGGAGAAATCATTGGTCGTGGGCATAATGCGCGTGAGGAGTTGCAGCGAGCGGTTATGCATGCGGAGATTATGGCTATAGAGAATGCGAACTTGAGTGAGGAGAGCTGGCGCTTGCTGGATTGTACACTTTTTGTGACCATTGAGCCTTGTGTCATGTGTAGTGGGGCGATTGGGCTTGCCCGTATTCCAAACGTGGTCTATGGGGCTAAAAACCAGAAATTTGGTGCTGCTGGGAGTTTGTACGATATCTTGACAGATGAGCGTCTCAATCATCGTGTAGAGGTTGAAATAGGAATTTTGGAAGATGAATGTGCAGCTATTATGCAGGATTTTTTTAGAAATAGACGGAAAAAATAATTTTGCTTTTAAAATGAATAGGAATGTGATATAATAAACAGTGGAGCAACAGTTCTGCGTGAAGCGGGTCAGGGGAGGAATCCAGCAGCCCTAAGCGATTTGAATTGTGTGCTCTTTTTTTCGTGCTTTTTCCGAATAAATAAGATAGAATAATCTAGAATAAATGATAATAGAAAAGAGAAGATGATGAAAATTCGTGGTTTTGAATTGGTTTCGACTTTTACAGATGAAAATTTATTGCCCAAGCGTGAGACAGTGTATGCGGCTGGTTACGACTTAAAGGTTGCTGTGCGTACGGTTATTGCGCCAGGAGAGATTGTCTTGGTTCCGACAGGGGTTAAGGCTTATATGCAGCCGACGGAGGTTCTATACCTCTATGATCGCTCTTCAAACCCTCGTAAGAAGGGCTTGGTTTTAATTAACTCGGTTGGGGTCATTGATGGGGATTATTATGGAAATCCTGGGAATGAAGGGCATATTTTTGCTCAGATGAAGAATATTACAGATCAAGAGGTTGTTCTTGAAGTGGGAGAACGTGTTGTCCAGGCTGTCTTTGCTCCTTTCTTGATTGCAGATGGAGATGCGGCTGATGGTGTGCGGACTGGTGGTTTTGGGTCAACTGGACACTAAGATGAAGATTATCTTTGTACGCCATGGGGAGTCAGATTACCGTGAGTTAGAGGAGCGTTCTTATACGGGATTTGGGATAGATTTGGCGCCCTTATCTGAGAAGGGACGGCAGCAGGCTCAGGAACTGAGCAAAAATCCTTTACTCTCGTCAGCTGAAATAATCGTATCTTCTGCAGTCACAAGAGCTTTAGAAACGGCTTCGTATGTGGTTTGTGCTACGGGTCTTCCTTTGAGAGTGGAGCCATTATTGCATGAATGGCAGGTCTATGAAAGTGGCACAGATAATTTTGAAAAAGCTCGTACTATGTTTCTAGAAAATAAGGGGGAATTACTTCCTAATAGTCCTATTCAATATGAGACAGCTGCGGAGACGAAGTCTCGTTTTCTAGAATGTATGTCTAAGTATCGAGAACATCAGACTGTGGTAGTTGTTGCTCATCGAATGCTCATGCGCCAATTTGTACCAGACGAGAAGATTGATTTTTGCCAAGTGATTGAGTATGAGTTAGAGATATAGAAAGAGGTTTATCATCGCAAAGAAAAAAGCGACATTTGTATGTCAAAATTGTGGGTATAATTCCCCTAAATATCTGGGACGTTGCCCCAACTGTGGGTCTTGGTCTTCTTTTGTGGAAGAGGTTGAGGTTGCCGAGGTCAAGAATGCGCGTGTGTCCTTGACAGGCGAGAAAACCAAGCCCATGAAACTGGCTGAGGTGACGTCAATCAACGTCAATCGAACCAAGACAGAGATGGAGGAATTCAACCGTGTACTTGGAGGCGGAGTGGTACCGGGAAGTCTTGTCCTCATCGGTGGGGATCCTGGGATTGGGAAATCAACCCTTCTTTTACAAGTTTCAACCCAGCTGTCTCAAGTGGGGATAGTTCTCTATGTCAGTGGGGAGGAGTCTGCTCAGCAGATTAAACTACGTGCAGAGCGTTTGGGTGATATTGATAGCGAGTTTTATCTCTATGCAGAGACTAATATGCAGAGTGTTCGCGTAGAGGTAGAGAGAATCCAGCCAGACTTCCTCATTATTGACTCCATTCAGACTATTATGTCTCCTGAGATTTCAGGGGTACAGGGATCTGTTTCTCAAGTGCGTGAGGTGACAGCTGAACTTATGCAGCTGGCCAAAACCAATAACATTGCCATCTTTATCGTAGGGCATGTGACCAAGGAAGGAACCTTAGCTGGTCCTCGTATGTTGGAGCATATGGTGGATACGGTGCTTTACTTTGAAGGGGAGCGTCACCATACCTTCCGTATTCTGAGAGCGGTCAAAAACCGTTTTGGTTCAACAAATGAGATTGGAATTTTTGAGATGCAGTCAGGTGGCTTGGTTGAGGTCCTCAATCCGAGTCAAGTTTTCCTAGAAGAGCGTTTGGATGGAGCGACTGGTTCGTCAATCGTTGTGACCATGGAAGGGACGCGTCCGATTTTGGCGGAGGTTCAGGCTTTGGTAACACCGACCATGTTTGGAAATGCCAAGCGTACTACGACAGGACTTGATTTTAATCGTGCGAGTCTGATTATGGCTGTTTTAGAAAAGCGTGCAGGGCTTCTCTTGCAAAATCAGGATGCCTATCTCAAATCTGCTGGCGGTGTCAAATTGGATGAACCTGCGATAGACTTGGCCGTTGCGGTTGCTATTGCTTCGAGCTACAAGGACAAGCCAACCAACCCTCAGGAATGTTTTGTGGGAGAACTTGGTTTGACGGGAGAAATTCGCCGTGTCAATCGTATCGAGCAACGCATCAATGAAGCTGCTAAACTGGGCTTTACTAAGATTTATGTACCTAAGAATTCCTTGACAGGAATCACTCCACCTAAGGAAATTCAGGTTATTGGGGTGACAACGATTCAGGAAGTCTTGAAAAAGGTATTCTCCTAATAGTTATGGTCAGCTTTAGATGACTAATTATTTTATTACTAACATTTATTAAAACAAGGAGGAATTTCTTATGAAATTTTCTATGGACAGTCATATGCAATTTCCTTTGGTAGAGTTGTCACTCAATCAAGGAGAAACCGTCTATATCCAGCGAGGTAGTATGGTTTATCACACGCCTAACGTAAGTCTCAATACCCAGCTCAATGCTAGCGGTTCAGGTTTGGGACGTTTTGTTAAAGCTGTAGGACGTTCAATGGTTTCTGGTGAAAGCACCTTCATTACTCAAGCTGTAGCAGAGTCTGATAACGGGAACCTTGCTCTAGCACCAGATACTCCTGGGCAAGTAATTGCTCTTGAACTAGGTGAAAAACAATATCGACTGAATGATGGGGCTTTTCTAGCTCTTGATGGTACAGCTTCCTATACTATGGAGAGTCAGTCTATTGGTAAAGCTCTGTTCGGAGGGCAAGGCGGTCTCTTTGTGATGACTACCCAAGGCCAGGGAACTCTCTTGGCCAATGCTTTTGGCTCTATCAAGAAAATTGAGCTACAAAACCAAGAAATAACCATTGACAATGCCCATGTGGTGGCTTGGAGTCAATCTTTGGACTATAATATCCACTTAGAAAATAGCTTCTGGCAGTCTATTGGTACAGGCGAAGGAGTGGTGAATACCTTCCGAGGAACTGGTGAGGTCTACGTACAAAGTCTCAATCTTCAGAGCTTTGCAGGATCGCTCAATAAGTATATCCAAAAAGGTTCATAAAAATAAAACTAGGACAGAAGCCCAAGCTAGAAGCTGGATGTCTCTGTCCCAGTTTTTTTATATGAAGGTTGACAACTGACAAGACAAAGAAAAGATGGTAAGATAGGATATAAATAATTTGGTTTTCAAATTATCTGATAGACTAGAAAGTGAGTTGTCATGTCCTATTTTGAAAATTTTTTAAAAGCCAATCAAGCCTATGTAGAACTGCATGGAGATCTTCATTTATCAATCAAACCAAAGACCAAGGTTGCAATCGTAACTTGTATGGACTCGCGTTTACACGTTGCGCCAGCTCTTGGGTTGGCTCTGGGAGATGCTCATATTTTGCGGAATGCGGGTGGTCGAGTGACGGAGGATATGATTCGCTCGCTTGTGATTTCCCAGCAACAAATGGGGACAAGGGAAATTGTGGTGCTCCATCATACAGACTGTGGTGCACAGACATTTGAAAATGGTCCTTTTCAGGAGTATTTGAAAAAAGAACTAGGAGTGGATGTTTCTGACAAGGACTTTTTGCCTTTTCAAGACATTGATGAAAGTGTTCGTGAGGATATGAGATTGCTACAGGAAACTCCTCTAATCCCAGATGATGTTGTTATTTCAGGTGCAGTTTACGATGTGGATACAGGAAGGATGACAGTCGTAGAATTATAAATATTTCATTTAGAAAGAAAGTGTATGAAGAAAAACAGTATTTTATTTATTTTTATCTTATTGCTATGTATTGGTTTACAGTATGAAACCATCTACTATACGGATGGTTCGATGTCAGCTGCGGAATATGGACTCATGGGAGTTTCTATCTTTCTAGCTCTCTTTTACATGATTCCGGCTCTTTATTTCCTTTTCTGTATTGGGAAAAAATGGGAATTGCCAAAGAATGCCTTGATTTTGTCTTTATTGGGTGGGATGTTCCTTTCGGGTTGGTTGTCTAGCTTTGCGAATACCTATATCCATGATTTGCTGGGTGCTCTTTTCCCAGATAGTGCATTTTTAAATGCCTTTGAAAGTGCTATTGTGGCTCCTTTGGTAGAAGAACCCTTGAAATTGTTGCCACTTGTCTTTGTTTTAGCTTTGATTCCTGTCCGAAAATTAAAATCTTTGTTTTTACTAGGGATTGCTTCTGGTTTGGGATTCCAAATGATTGAGGATATTGGCTATATTCGTACAGATTTACCAGAGGGCTTTGACTTTACTATTTCGAGAATTTTAGAGCGTATCATCTCAGGAATTGCCTCTCACTGGACTTTTTCAGGTCTGGCTGTAGTAGGTGTTTACTTGCTTTACAGAGCCTATAAAGGGCAGAAGGTTGGCAAGAAACAGGGGCTTATTTTCCTAGGTTTAGCCTTGGGAACTCACTTTTTGTTTAATTCTCCTTTTGTAGAATTAGAGACAGAGTTGCCACTAGCGATTCCAGTGATTACGGCTATTACTCTTTATGGTTTTTATCAGGCTTATCGCTTTGTTGAGAAGCACAATGAGATAATGAACTAGAATATTTTTCAAAAGAATGATGCAGGGGTACAAATATGGTGCCCTTCTTTTATTTTTGATTGAAAAATAGTGTAAAAAGCGCTACAATGGTAGATAGAAAAATCTTGTGAAAAGCACAAGTGATACATATATACCGGAGGAAATCATGTCTTTTTCTGATTTAAAGCTGTTTGCCCTTTCTTCTAATAAAGAATTGGCAAAACGTGTGGCGCAGGAGATTGGGATAGAGTTGGGGAAATCAAGTGTTCGCCAATTTTCAGATGGAGAGATTCAGGTCAACATCGAAGAATCAATCCGTGGGAAACACGTCTTTATCCTACAATCAACTAGTTCGCCTGTAAATGACAATCTGCTTGAAATTTTGATTATGGTGGATGCTTTGAAGCGTGCGAGTGCAGAATCTGTCAATGTTGTCATGCCTTACTATGGGTATGCACGTCAGGATAGAAAGGCGAGAGCGCGTGAGCCAATCACTTCAAAACTTGTCGCAAATATGCTTGAAGTAGCTGGAGTGGATCGTTTATTGACCATCGACTTGCATGCTGCGCAGATTCAAGGATTCTTTGATATTCCTGTGGATCATTTGATGGGAGCTCCTCTGATTGCGGATTATTTTGAGCGTCGTGGTATGGTTGGTTCTGACTATGTGGTTGTCAGTCCAGACCATGGAGGGGTGACTCGTGCTCGTAAGTTGGCAGAATTTTTGAAAACATCTATTGCTATCATTGACAAACGTCGTAGCGTTGATAAGATGAATACCAGTGAAGTCATGAACATCATCGGTAAGGTCGAAGGCAAGACTTGTATCTTAATTGATGATATGATTGATACCGCTGGAACGATTTGTCATGCGGCAGATGCCCTTGCGGAAGCTGGTGCTGTTGAAGTCTATGCAAGCTGTACGCACCCAGTTCTTTCTGGTCCTGCTATGGACAATATCCAAAAATCAGCTATTAAGAAATTGGTTGTTTTGGATACCATCTATCTGCCAGAAGAGCGTTTGATTGATAAGATTGAACAGATTTCGATTGCTCATCTACTGGGTGATGCTATCGTGCGTATTCATGAAAAACGCCCATTTTCTCCACTTTTCAGTATTGAGAAAAAGATTTAATGACCAAGCCTGAGATAATTCTCAGGTTTTTTTCGTCTCTTTTGCGAATAAATAGATAGTAGCAGTGAATCTAGTAAACCTAGATTTAAAACTGTGGTATAATAAAAGGAGGAAAAGGATGATTCTAAGACATCCGGGCATCAGCCCGACTAACGATTTGGTTGCTAAGAAAATTTTTAGCAATCCAGAAATCACTTGTCAATTTATCCGCGATATGCTGGATTTACCAGCAAAAAATGTAACCATTTTGGAGGGGAGCAATATTCATGTCTTGCCTTCCATTCCGTACTCGGCGCAGGACTTCTATACAAGTATAGATGTTTTGGCTGAGTTGGACAATGGGACACAGGTTATCATTGAGATTCAAGTTCATCATCAGAATTTTTTCATCAATCGTCTGTGGGCTTATCTGTGCAGTCAGGTCAATCAAAATCTTGAAAAAATTCGCCAACGAGAAGGTGATACCGACCAGAGCTATAAACACATCGCACCAGTCTATGCCATCGCCATTGTGGATAGCAACTACTTCCAAGATGATTCTGCCTTTCACAGTTTTAGTATGCGAGAGGATACGACAGGTGAGGTTTTAACTATCACAAATAACGGTCAAGAAAACCATCTGGTTAAGATGGCATTCTTGGAACTAAAAAAATATAGAGAAACCAGCAAAGATAGTATTCGCAAACCATGGTTGGAGTTTTTCGGGAACAAACCCTTTACTCAACAACCCGAGCGAGCTATCAGCCAAGCAGACCAACTGCTGGACTACAAGAGTTGGTCCGAGGAGGACAGAAAAATGTTTAGTCAACTACGTATGCGCGAAGAACAGGCCTTGTTAGCACAGGACTATGCCTTGGAAACTGCTAGGGTGGAAGGTATTGAACAGGGACTGGAGCGTGGTCTTGAACGCGGTCGTGCTGAGGGTCGTGAACAAGGACGAGAAGAAGGCATTGAAGAGGGATTAAAAGTAGGTTTAGTAAATCTAGTACGTCAAGGTCTTTTGACTTCAGAGGTTGCCAGCCAACAATTGGGTATGTCAGTAGCTGAGTTTGAAGAACTATTGAAGGGTCATCATACATAAGAACTAAAAAAATACAGAGAAACCAGCAAAGACGAGGTTCTCAAGCCGTGGTTGGAGTTTTTCGGGAACAAACCTTTTACCCAGGAACCCGAGCGAACCATCAGCCAAGCAGACCAACTGCTGGACTACAAGAGCTGGCCCGAGGAGGACAGGGAGATGTTTAGTCAACTACGCATGCGCGAAGAACAAGCCTTGTTAGCGCAGGACTATGCCTTGGAACAAGCTGAGGAGAAAGGTTTAGAGCGTGGGAAAGTTGAAGGAAGTCTGTCTATGCTACTAAATCTCGTTCGCCAACATCTTTTAACTTCCGAGGTTGCCAGCCAGCAGCTAGGCATGACTGTCGCTGAGTTTGAGTCCTTGCTATGAGGTCACATTTTAAATAGTAGAAAGTTAATGAAGTGGCGAGTTATTTCTAAAATACTTGTCATTTTTGCTTGACATTTGGAAGAGGTTATAGGATAATATCATGGAAGTGAGTTCTGTCCAACTATCGATGTGGATTAGCTATGTGAGGTTTGACTCAAGGTTTAAGAAATTTGCGAGATTTTCACTTGGGAGATACGGTATTTGAAGAGTATTTCATCCCACAAAGACGTTTTTTCACCTTTTTTGAGAAAAATAGGTAAAAAGTTAAAGAAAACCCTTGACAAATCCTGCAAATATTTATATACTGTATGGTAGTAAGATAGTCTTACGAAAAAATTTTAAAGAAAAACAAAGGAGATAAAACGATGAAAAAAGTTTTATTGACAAGCGCAGTCGCTCTTGCAGCATTTGGTGCTGTACAAGCTGTTTCAGCAGCTGATGATTATACAGTTGATTACAACAAACAACAGCAAGCTGAAGCTGATGCTGCAGCTAAGAAAGCAGCAGAAAAGGCATCTCAGAAAGCAGCAGAAATTACAAAAGCTTTGCAACCAAAAAATAGAGAAGTTCTTAAGACTTATAATGAACTTCAAAAAGCAGAAAAAGCTTATTCTACAGTAGAAGCACGTCTTCGTGCAGTTCAAGATGAGTTGACAAAACTATATCTTGCTTCAAAAACAATTGCAGATATCGAAGGTGATATTACTCAGTTTGACAAATATCTAGATGCTTCAAAAGCAGCTTTGAAAGTAGCTGAGAAGTTTGTTGATGGATATGCTGAATACACAGATGAAAATGGTGCTACAGTAGCTACAACTGTTGCTGCACTTAAAACTGAACGTGATCAAAAAGAAACTGAAAAAGAAGCAGCTGATAAAGCGCTAGCTGAAGCAGACTTAGATTTGACAAGTGCTCGTCAAGCTGGTCAAAAAGATCTAAAAGCACTTGAAGATAAATTTAAAGATGCTGAAAAGAAATCAAAAGATGCAGGCAAAGCACTTGAAACTGCGGAAAAACGTTACAAAGAATCTGTTGCAAAACAAGATGCTTCAATTGTTGAAGTAGCAGAGATTACTGCTCGTATTGCTGCAATTCAAGCAAAACAATCTAATGACGCTGTTGGTTATGGCCGTGCAGTTGCAGGATTAGATCGCAAACTTGAGGAAAAAGAAGCAGAAAAAGCAAAACTTCTTGTAGAACTAAGCGACCAAAACGGCAACGTTCGTAAAAATCGTGATAAAGCTAAGGCCGCATTTGAAGCAGCGGAAAAAGCAGCAAAAGAAGCTTATGCTGAGTATGGTTTGACATATAATCTTGATTCTATCACTGCATCTAATGATGTTCCAAATCAAGTAAAAGTTGGTTGGGTTAAAGATGATAAAGGACAATGGAGTTATGTTGTCAATACAAAAGGTCAAAAAGCTACTGGTTGGCAATTAGTTGATGGTGCATGGTACCACTTTAACGCTGAAGGCGTAATGCAAAAATGGTGGGTTAAAGATGGTAACACTTGGTACTACCTAAATGGTTCAGGTGTAATGCAAACTGGTTGGTTGCAAGACGGTGGTAAATGGTACTACCTTGAAAACTCAGGTGCTATGAAAGCTAGCCAATGGTTTGAAGTTGGTGGTAAATGGTACTATGTTGACGGTTCAGGTGCCCTTGCAGTAAATACTACTGTAAATGGTTACACTGTAAACGGAAACGGTGAATGGGTTTAATTTTAAGTAATTAAATCATAACAGGAGAGAAATCTCCTGTTTTTTTGTGGTATATAATGGCGTGAGGGTTTTGTTGGACAGTATAATGGATTGAATTTAGAATAGTATGCTACGGATTCTAAAACATCTCTAGAAATTAATTGGACTTTCCTAATCAATTTATTCATATCTTATTTCAATCTACTATAGAAAATAAAAAGTGAACAAGACAATATTTCATTCTTGTTCGCTTTTATGTTATTAGTGATTGTATAATCTTATAACAATGCTTCAAACTCAGCGACAGTCATGCTCAACTGCTGGCTGGCAACCTCGGAAGTCAGGAGACCTTGGCGGACTAGATTTACTAAACCTACTTTTAATCCCTCTTCAATGCCTTCTTCTCGTCCTTGTTCACGACCACGCTCTAAGCCTTTTTCTTCAGCTTGTTCCAAGGCATAATCATGAGCCAATAATGCTTGTTCTTCACGCATACGTAGTTGACTAAACATTTTCCTGTCCTCCTCAGACCAGCTCTTGTAGTCCAGCAGTTGGTCTGCTTGGCTGATGGCTCGCTCGGGTTGTTGGGTAAAGGGTTTATTCCCGAAAAACTCCAACCACGGTTTACGAACCTCGTCTTTGCTGGTTTCTCTATATTTTTTTAGTTCCAAGAATGCCATCTTGACCAGATGGTTTTCTTGTCCGTTATTGGTAATGGTTAAAACCTCACCTGTCGTGTCCTCGCGCATACTAAAACTATGAAAAGCCAAATCATCTGAGAAGTAATTACTATCCACAATTGCGATAGCATATACTGGTGCGATATGCTTGTAGCTCTGGTGAGTATCACCTTCACGTTGGCGAATTTTTTCAAGATTTTGATTGACCTGACTGCAAAGGTAAGCCCACAGGCGATTGATGAAAAAATTCTGATGATGCACTTGAATCTCAATGATAACTTGCGTTCCATTATCTAACTCCGCCAAAACATCTATACTGGTATAGAAATCCTGTGCCGAGTAAGGCAGGGAAGGCAAGACATGAATATTACTTCCCTCCAAAATGGTTACATTTTTGGCTGGTAAATCCAGCATATCGCGAATAAATTGACAAGTGATTTCTGGATTGCTAAAAATCTTCTTAGCAACCAAATCATTGGTCGGGCTAATGCCCGGATGACGTAAGGTCATATTTCTTCTCCTTTCATTATAGCACATTTTTTAATCTAGGTTTGCTAGATTCTATGCTTCTATCTATTTATTCGGAAAAAGTATGAAAAATATTGGGTATGGCTCTTTCCAATGGTATTTTTTGGTGCTTTCCTTTATAATGGGTGTATGGATAAGAAAAAATTATTATTGATTGATGGGTCTTCTGTTGCTTTTCGGGCGTTTTTTGCGCTCTATCAGCAGTTGGACCGTTTTAAGAATGCGGCTGGTTTGCATACCAATGCGATTTATGGTTTCCAGTTGATGTTGAGTCATTTGTTGGAGCGGGTTGAGCCTAGTCATATTTTAGTAGCCTTTGATGCGGGAAAGACGACCTTCCGGACAGAGATGTATGCGGACTATAAGGGTGGTCGGGCTAAGACTCCTGATGAGTTTCGTGAGCAATTTCCTTTTATTCGTGAGTTGCTGGATCATATGGGGATTCGTCACTATGAGTTGGCTCAGTATGAGGCGGATGACATCATTGGGACACTGGATAAACTAGCTGAGCAAGATGGTTTTGATATTACCATTGTCAGTGGGGACAAGGATTTGATTCAGCTGACGGATGAGCATACGGTGGTTGAAATTTCCAAGAAAGGTGTGGCTGAGTTTGAGGCCTTTACGCCAGACTATCTCATGGAAAAGATGGGCATCACACCGACTCAGTTTATCGATCTCAAGGCGCTTATGGGTGATAAGTCGGATAATATCCCTGGAGTAACCAAAATCGGTGAAAAGACGGGTATCAAGCTCTTGCTGGAGCATGGTTCGCTTGAGGGTATTTATGAAAATATCGATGGGATGAAGGCTTCTAAGATGAAGGAAAATCTCATCAATGATAGGGAACAGGCCTTTTTGTCTAAAACACTGGCGACCATTGATACCAAGGCACCGATTGAGATTGGTTTGGAGGATTTGGTCTATAGTGGTCCGGATGTGGAAAATCTCGGGAAATTCTACGATGAGATGGGCTTCAAACAGCTCAAGCAGGCTTTAAATGTGTCGTCAGCTGATGTTGCTGAGAGTTTGGACTTTACTATCGTTGACCAAGTCAGTCAAGATATGCTGAGTGAGGAGTCTATTTTCCATTTTGAACTTTTTGGTGAGAATTACCATACGGATGATTTGGTTGGTTTTGCTTGGTCTTGTGGGGCTAAGCTTTATGCTACAGACAAACTTGAGCTTTTGCAAGAGCCTATTTTCAAGGACTTTTTAGAAAAAACACCTCTGAGAGTTTATGACTTTAAGAAGGCTAAAGTCCTCTTGCATCGTTTTGGTGTGGATTTGCAGGCACCTACTTTTGACAGCCGTTTGGCTAAATACCTCCTTTCGACTGTGGAGGACAATGAAATTGCGACTATTGCTAGTCTTTATGGTCAGACTTATTTGGTTGATGATGAAACTTTCTACGGTAAGGGGGTCAAGAAGGCTATTCCTGAACGCGAGAAATTCTTGGAACACTTGGCTCGTAAGCTTGCTGTTTTGGTTGAAACAGAGCCTATTTTACTTGAAAAACTCAGCGAAAATGGGCAATTAGAGCTTCTTTATGATATGGAGCAACCTCTGTCTTTTGTCCTTGCTAAGATGGAAATTGCTGGGATTACGGTCAAGAAAGAGACCTTACTTGAGATGCAGGCTGAAAATGAGCTTGTCATTGAAAAACTGACTCAGGAGATTTACGAGTTGGCTGGTGAGGAGTTTAATATCAACTCGCCTAAGCAGTTGGGCGTACTTCTCTTTGAAAAATTGGGACTTCCTCTAGAATACACTAAGAAAACCAAGACTGGATACTCGACTGCGGTGGATGTCTTAGAGCGCCTAGCTCCTATTGCGCCGATCGTTAGGAAAATTCTCGACTACCGTCAGATTGCTAAGATTCAGTCTACTTATGTGATTGGCTTGCAGGACTGGATTTTGGCGGATGGCAAGATTCATACGCGTTATGTGCAGGATTTGACCCAGACTGGGCGTTTGTCTAGTGTGGATCCAAACTTGCAAAATATCCCTGTTCGTTTGGAACAAGGGCGTCTCATTCGTAAGGCTTTTGTGCCTGAGTGGGAGGATAGTGTATTGCTAAGCTCGGACTATTCACAGATTGAATTGCGTGTTTTGGCGCATATTTCTAAAGACGAGCACTTGATTAAGGCCTTCCAAGAGGGGGCAGATATCCATACCTCGACAGCCATGCGGGTCTTTGGCATTGATCGTCCTGAGGATGTGACTGCAAACGACCGTCGCAATGCCAAGGCCGTTAACTTTGGAGTGGTTTACGGGATTTCAGATTTTGGTTTGTCTAATAATTTGGGCATTAGCCGTAAGGAAGCCAAAGCCTACATTGAGACCTACTTTGAACGCTTCCCAGGTATTAAAAACTACATGGATGAGGTGGTGCGTGAGGCGCGTGATAAGGGCTATGTAGAGACCCTCTTCAAGCGTCGTCGTGAATTGCCAGATATTAATTCGCGTAACTTCAACATTCGTGGTTTCGCAGAGCGGACAGCTATCAACTCTCCTATCCAGGGTTCGGCAGCAGATATTCTCAAGATTGCTATGATCCAGTTAGATAAAGCTTTGGTTGCCGGTGCTTATCAGACTAAGATGCTTCTGCAAGTGCACGATGAAATCGTCCTTGAGGTTCCTAAATCTGAATTGGCAGAGATGAAAAAATTAGTGAAACAAACCATGGAAGAAGCTATTCAACTCAGTGTTCCCCTCATCGCAGATGAAAATGAAGGGGCAACCTGGTACGAGGCTAAATAAAAAGGGGGGCTAGTCCTCCTTTTTTGTAGTAGAATTTTGCAAGCCTTTTCAAAATGTGCTATACTGATGAAAAAGGAGGATTTATATGAGTCAAGAATTTATCAATCCAAGTGATGGCGTGATTCGTCAATATCTAACAGCGAGTAAAACCCTTGCTGTGGTGGGTTTGTCTGACCGCGAGGAAACAACCAGCAATCGAGTGACTAAGGAAATGCAGGCTCGGGGTTATAAAATTATTCCAGTCAATCCCAAGGCGGCAGGTGGCGAAATCTTGGGTGAAAAGGCTTATGCTAGCTTCGCAGAGATTCCTTTTCCTGTAGATATTGTCAATGTTTACCGTCGCAGTGAATTTCTGCCAGATGTTGCACGTGATTTTCTCAAGGCTGATGCCAAGATTTTTTGGGCACAGCTGGGACTTGAAAGTCTAGAAGCGGAAGAAATCTTGCGTGCTGGTGGATGTGATGACATCGTGATGAATCGTTGTATCAAGAGAGAACATACACGCTTGATTGAGGAAGCATAAGAAAAAGGTAGCTGATGGGCTACCTTTTGTGTTAGAAAATACCGATAAGAGTCTGCATACCAAGACTAGTGAGGATGATGGCAATCCAGCAGATGGCTCCGAGAACAATGGATTTTCCGCTGGATTTGACCATAGCGACCAGATTAGTTTTGAGACCGATAGCACTCATGGCCATGATAATGAGGAATTTGGAAAGTTGTTTGAGAGGGGTAAAGAAACTACTGGACACACCGAGAGAGGTCAGGAGGGTAGTTAGAAGAGATGCGAGGATAAAGTAAAGGATAAAAAGTGGGAAGACTTTTTTCAGTTGCAAGCCTTGCTTATTTTTTTGTTCACGACTTTGCCAGTAGGAGAGAAAGAGAGTGATGGGGATGATAGCTAGGGTGCGCGTGAGTTTGACAATGGTTGCGGATTCGAGGGTATTGGTCTGGTAGAGACTGTCCCAGGCGCTGGCGGTAGCAGTTACAGAGGAAGTATCATTGACCGCAGTTCCTGCAAAGAGGGCGAAGCCTTCATTAGATAGATGAAGCCAGGTGCCGAGGGTTGGAAAGATGAGCGCAGCCAAGACATTGAAGAAAAAGATAACGGAGATGGCTTGGGCTACTTCCTTTTCCTTAGCATGGATAACAGGCGCTGTCGCTGCAATGGCAGAGCCCCCACAGATAGAAGAACCTACTCCAATCAAGGTGGCCAGTTTTGTGTCCAGTGCAAAGAAGCGCTGGAAGAGATAGGCAACAATCAAGGCTATTGAGATGGTGGACAGAATGACAGGGAGTGAAGATTGCCCAACTGCGAAGACTTGCGAGATATTGAGACCAAAACCAAGCAAGATAACAGCATACTGGAGCAATTTCTTGGAACTAAAGGTCAATCCAGCATCCAGTTGTTTATATGACGAGAGAAAGGGATGTAGGAGCATGCCCATAAAAATCGCAAAAACAGGAGCGCCAATAACAGGGAAGAATCCTCCTAAGTACCAAGATAGGATGGAAATGAGAAGGCAGGCCAAGATGCCTGCTCCATTTTTTGATAGAAATGACATAAAAACCTCCAAATAGAATCTGTTACCATTATAGACCTGTAAACAGGAAAAGTAAAATAGAAAGTGGAGCCTAATAATTATTTGACAAGTAGTGCTAATTATGTAATAATAATCTTACAAGAACTGTAACGAAGTCTTGGCAAAAACAAAAATACCAGAGCTCCACCTCTGGTATTTCTTTTTGTCCAGTTACATTAAAACTAAACTCAGGTTATATTTTTTTGTCGCGCTTATCTAACCACTTTCTGACTATCCACTCAGAAATGACATTACCGATAATAGTAATCAGTAACGGTGCTAGAATAACTGTAACGAAGATTAGCAAAAACTCACCTCCAAACTAAGTTCGTTAGTGGAGTTGCGACAACTCCATTTTAACATACTTCAATTTGTCATGCTAGCGTTATTCTATCATGTATTTTTGCGGTCGGGGGGCTTTTGTAGTATAATAGAGATACGTTTTGAAAGTAGGAGGTATCTATGGACTTAACTAAGCGCTTTAATAAACAGTTAGATAAGATTCAAGTTTCGTTGATTCGTCAGTTTGACCAGGCTATTTCGGAGATTCCTGGGGTTTTGCGTTTGACCTTGGGGGAGCCTGATTTTACAACGCCAGATCATGTCAAGGAGGAGGCCAAGCGAGCGATTGACCAGAACCAATCCTACTATACAGGGATGAGTGGTTTACTGACTTTACGTCAGGCAGCTAGTGACTTTGTTAAGGAAAAGTACCAACTGGACTATGCTCCTGAGAATGAAATCTTGGTTACAATTGGGGCGACAGAGGCCTTATCTGCTACTTTGATGGCTATTTTGGAAGAGGGAGATAAGGTGCTCTTGCCAGCTCCTGCTTATCCAGGTTATGAACCGATTGTCAATCTAGTTGGGGCAGAGATTGTCGAGATTGACACGACTGAAAATGGGTTTGTCTTGACTCCTGAGATGTTGGAAAAGGCCATCTTGGAGCAAGGCGATAAGCTCAAGGCGGTTATTCTCAATTATCCAGTCAATCCGACAGGAATTACCTATAGTCGGGAGCAGTTGGAAGCTTTGGCAGTTGTTTTGCGTAAGTACGAAATTTTCGTAATCTGTGATGAGGTTTACTCAGAATTGACCTACACAGGGGAAGCCCATGTATCTCTAGGTATCATGCTAAGAGATCAGGCTATTATCATCAATGGTTTGTCTAAATCGCATGCCATGACAGGTTGGCGTTTGGGCTTGATTTTTGCTCCTGCGGCCTTCACAGCCCAGTTAATCAAGAGTCACCAATATTTGGTCACTGCCGCAAATACCATGGCGCAACATGCTGCGGTGGAAGCCTTGACGGTTGGTAAAAATGATGCGGAGCCTATGAAGAAGGAATACATCCAGCGTCGAGATTATATTATCGAGAAAATGACTGCTCTTGGTTTTGAGATTATCAAACCAGACGGTGCCTTCTATATCTTTGCTAAGATTCCAGCTGGCTACAATCAAGATTCCTTTGCTTTTCTGAAGGATTTTGCTCAGAAGAAGGCTGTTGCCTTTATCCCTGGAGCAGCCTTTGGGCGTTATGGTGAAGGTTATGTTCGCCTATCTTATGCAGCCAGCATGGAGACTATCAAAGAAGCCATGAAACGACTTGAGGAGTACATGAGAGAATCATGATTCAGTCTATCACGAGTCAAGGCTTGGTGCTCTACAATCGCAATTTTCGTGAGGATGATAAGCTCGTCAAGATTTTTACTGAGCAGGCTGGCAAGCGCATGTTTTTCGTTAAACATGCTGGCCAGTCTAAGCTGGCGCCGGTTATTCAGCCCTTGGTTCTGGCTCGATTTCTCTTACGAATCAATGATGATGGGCTCAGTTACATTGAGGACTATCATGAGGTGATGACTTTTCCCAAGATTAATAGCGACCTCTTTGTCATGGCTTATGCGACCTACGTGGCAGCTCTTGCAGATGCTAGTTTGCAGGATAATCAGCAGGATGCTCCCTTGTTTGCTTTTTTGCAAAAGACTTTGGAGTTGATGGAAGCTGGCTTGGATTATCAGGTTTTGACTAACATTTTTGAAATTCAAATCTTGACTCGATTTGGGATTAGCCTCAATTTTAATGAGTGTGTCTTTTGCCATCGGGTCGGTCAGGCTTTTGACTTTTCTTTCAAATATGGCGCTTGCCTCTGTCCAGACCATTATCATGAAGATGAGAGACGTTGCCATCTAAACCCTAATATCCCTTATCTGTTCAATCAATTTCAAGCCATTGATTTTGAAACCTTGGAGACCATTTCGCTCAAGCCTGAAATCAAGCAAGAGCTACGCCAATTTATGGATCAACTCTACGAAGAGTACGTTGGGATTCACCTAAAATCAAAGAAATTTATTGATTCCCTATCAGACTGGGGACAATTACTAAAAGAGGAAAAGAAATGAAAAAAATCGCAGTAGATGCCATGGGGGGAGATTACGCACCTCAGGCCATCGTTGAGGGTGTCAATCAAGCCCTAGCTGACTTTTCAGATATCGAGATTCAACTCTACGGAGATGAAGATAAAATCAAGCAATATCTGACAGCGACAGAGCGCGTCAGCATTATCCATACGGATGAGAAGATTGATTCAGACGATGAACCTACGAGAGCTATTCGGAAGAAGAAGGATGCCAGTATGGTATTGGCGGCCAAGGCTGTCAAAGAGGGAGAAGCAGACGCTGTTCTCTCAGCTGGGAATACAGGTGCTTTACTAGCAGCAGGATTTTTCATCGTGGGTCGTATCAAGAACATCGATCGTCCTGGGCTTATGTCAACTTTACCGACTGTAGATGGGAAGGGGTTTGACATGCTGGACCTCGGTGCTAATGCGGAAAATACAGCCCAGCACCTCCATCAATATGCGGTTCTAGGTTCTTTCTATGCTAAAAATGTTCGTGGCATTGCGCAGCCACGCGTTGGCTTGCTCAACAACGGAACAGAGAGTAGCAAGGGCGACCCGCTTCGTAAGGAAACTTATGAACTACTAGTAGCTGATGAAAGTTTGAATTTTATCGGAAATGTGGAAGCGCGTGATTTGATGAATGGCGTTGCGGATGTTGTCGTGGCAGATGGTTTCACGGGAAACGCTGTGCTCAAATCCATCGAAGGGACAGCCATGGGAATCATGGGCTTACTCAAGACCGCTATTACAGGTGGTGGTCTTCGAGCAAAACTCGGCGCACTTCTTCTCAAGGATAGCCTCAGAAGTTTGAAAAAACAGCTCAACTACTCAGATGTTGGTGGAGCGGTCTTGTTTGGTGTCAAGGCACCTGTTGTCAAGACTCATGGCTCAAGCGATGCCAAGGCTGTTTATAGTACAATTCGCCAGATTCGTACCATGCTAGAAACAGACGTAGTTGCCCAGACTGCGCGTGAATTTTCAGGAGAATAAAAGAGATGACAGAAAAAGAAATTTTTGACCGTATTGTGACCATTATCCAAGAGCGACAGGGAGAGGACTTTGTCGTGACAGAATCCTTGAGTTTGAAAGACGACTTGGATGCTGACTCCGTTGACTTGATGGAGTTTATCTTGACACTGGAAGATGAATTTAATATCGAAATCAGTGACGAGGAAATTGATCAACTCCAAAGTGTAGGGGATGTTATCAAGATCATTCAAGCAAAATAAAGATAAGAAGTTCCAAGGCATTTGCTTTGGAATTTTTTCTTTGACTTAATACTCTTCGAAAATCTCTTCAAACCACGTTAGCTCTATCTACAACCTCAAATCCGTGCTTTGAGCAACCTGCGGCTAGCTTCCTAGTTTGCTCTTTGATTTTCATTGAGTATAAGTGACAGTTTAGGAACAGATTTAGTCTTTCTAGGGACAGTAGAAATCTGAGGAGAAATAAGGGATATAATAGAGTCAGAAAAAATCAATCTCCAAAAAGGAGAAAAAAGAAAGGATTTTTATAGAGTTGTATCAATACGGTATTACTCAAAATACAATTCGTAGATATTGGTAATATTGTCTAATTTTTCACAATATTATTGACTTTGACAATGAAAAGTATTAGAATATAGCTAAATAAAGAGGGGAAGCCCTCTTATAGCTGTTCGATAAAGGAGGAAATAGCTATGAAAAAATCTAAATTACTTACTCTTGGTTTGCTTGCAGGTGCTGGTCTGCTTTTGTCTATTAACCAAGCACAGGCTGCAGATACTTGGGTTAAAAATGGTGCTGACTGGAATCTTTCACAAGATGGCAGTCTAGCTAAGGATAAATGGGTACAAAATGCTGGGTCATGGTATCACTTCGATAGCGCTGGTAAAATGCAGACAGGATGGCTCAAAGACGGTGATACATGGTATTCACTAGCAGATAGTGGAGCTATGCGTACTGGCTGGTACAAGGAAGGCAACACATGGTACTCACTAGCTAATAGTGGTGCCATGCGTACAGGTTGGTACAAAGAAGGGTCTACATGGTACTATCTTCATTTTAGTGGTTCTATGATGACAGGTTGGGAGTTCATAGATGGTAAATGGTCTTACTTTGAAAAATCAGGTGCTATGGTCGCAGATAGAGCTGTTCCAGCCAGTGATGGGGAAAGTTATGTCATTGGTAAGGATGGCTATCTAGCAAATAGAAAAGATGCTGGATACAATATTCATGATATTGTCAAACTTGGAGATGGGCAAGAATATTTGCTAAATGCTAAAGGTGACGATGTTATTATTGAAAAAAACACTTGGTATATCAGACCAGAGTTCAAGAAGTTTTCTAATAAATATGGAGATGAGGTTGCAAATACTACCTTAGCTTTAGTGGATAATAAAGAAGAAGGACAAGAAATTGATCCTAAGGCAGTTGTACAGAACTTCCAAAACTTACCAAATCGCTACTACTTTGATGAAAATGGACATCGTGTGGTTAATATCCCAGCAATGACAACCTATTCAGAGATTAAAAAAGTTGGCAATGATGTCTATTTAGAAAATCCAGGTGCACGACTTCGTCTTGGAGCTACCCACTTTACAATCAATAACAATAAACTATACTATTTAGAAAATGAGCAAGGTAAGCTCAAAACAGGTTACTTTGTATTAATTGATGATGGTATGGCTACAACCCACTATCACTTCCTAGCCTATGCGGATCAATCTGGTGAAATTCTTAAGATGAAACGCTTGCCATCAGGAGTTTCAGATTATCTGGATAAAGAAATCGATGGTTTATACGGTGAAAAAATTAAGATTGAATCTCCACACTCAAACGAATATTATAAAGTGGTTGTGGTTAAATAAAAATAACATCTTCACAACTAATCGTTAACGCTCTAACCAATATACCATTTTCAGGAGGCTTTAGATTTCTTGTATTTTAAAAGGAAACTAAAGCCTTTTGTAGATGGAGCAGGGGATAGAGTTATCTATAAAATAATGAAAAGGAGTCTGTCATGGAAATGAAAAATACATTTGTAGAATTGGAACAATTTGAAGAGTTAACTCCAGAGGTTTTGGAGGAAGTGAATGGTGGAGGGATTTTTGAAGATACTGTAAAATGGTGCAATAAATTATTTGGTACGGGTAGACACGTTGCTTAAATTCACAGTATTAGTTAGAGATTAGATTTATTTATGCTTATTTTAGAATTCTTATTTTCTGTGATATATCTACTGTTGGTAGTCGTTTCAACCATAGTGCCTACTATTTATTTGGGTGCTCAAATTTCCCCAGAATTTTATAAAAAACGTTATTGGATACTCATATTTTTAATTAGTTTATCTGCTCGTCAAACATTTGGAGAATTATTTCATATAGGAGTTCTTATCTACTTTTACTGTATTTTTTTATTAGTATTGCACAAGGGAAAAGGGGAATCTCTTTTTCTTTCTCTGTATCTTTTTCTCTTCTTTCAAAGTATTCGTTATTTATTTTTGACAATTTGGATTCGTGTATTATCTGGTGAGCATTGTTGTTTCGTAGATTCGTTTTCTACTTTATATATATCTATATTTGATTTATTATCAATCTTTCTATGTTGTAAAATTATGAAGCGTTGGTCTTTGGATTTGGATTTATTCTTTTCAGATACTTTTAAAACCCACTATCGTAAGAGCTTTTTCATTATCCTACCTCTGACTGGATTTAGGATATTCTCTTCGTTCATGACCAATAGAAATAGTTCTTTTTACGTTCGCTTTGACACGACCATTTCTCTCCTGATTTTCATTCTCTTTTTCTCCTGGCTCTTTTATATCAGACACTTAGAGCAGGTTTATCGTGATGAGCAGACCATTCAGAGACAGGAAGAAGAAAATCGTTCCTTGCAAGGGATGGTGGATAAGTTGGGTCATCTCTATGATGAGGTTCGAGGTTTCCGTCATGATTTTGCAGGGATTGTCGCTAGCATGGAGCCTGCCATAGCGAATCAAGATATGGCTGAGGTGTCTACCATTTATCAAGATGTCTTTCTGAAGACCAATGAAAAGCTGAGAAAGGCGGACTACACGGCCTTTAATCTTCACAATATCCATGACATAGCCATTCGTAATACCTTGGCAAAAGCCATGATTGTGGCAGATAATCAGGGAATTCATTTTAGTTTGGAGACGGTGGGGGTTGTCGAAGAGCTGGCTTTGCCTATGTTGGAGGCTATCCGTATCCTCTCTATCCTCACGACAAATGCCTTAGAGGCAGCCAGTGAGGCGGAAAATCCGCAGATTAGGGTTGCTTTGTTGGCAAGTGATAGGAGTGTCCATTTTATCATTGAAAACACTCGTAAGAAGGAAGAACTAAATCCCAGCATTCTCAGTCAAAAGGGATACTCTACCAAGGGAAACCACAGTGGACTGGGTTTAGCGACCTTGGAGGATATGGTTTTTCATTATGATTTAAACTTAGATACCCAGCTAGGAGAGACGACTTTTAGACAAGATTTAGAATTGCCATTTAAGGATGAGAAACGAGGGGGAGAGGAATGAGAATTTTAGTTTTGGAAGACGATAGAGTCCAGCAAGGACGGATAGAGCAGACTTTACTAGATATCGGTCGCTCTCGCAATTTGAGATTGGAAATTGATATTGCTAAAAACTATGGAGATGTTGAAAAGTATTCTCAGTATTTTGACCATTACCAGCTCTATTTATTGGATTTAGAGATTGATGGAGAGCGTGAACGGGGCTTTCAGGTTGCTCAACAGGTTCGGGAGCGGGATCCTTTTACAAGCATTGTCTTTGTGTCCACACACTCGGAGGCCTTGCCTCTAGCTTTTCGCTACCACTTGTCTGCCTTGGATTTTATTTCCAAGGATCAGCCAGAGGCGGACTACTGTCATCAGATGGAGCGCTGTCTGGACTATGTACTGGCAGTGGACAAGAGGGAAAATATGCGTCTCTTCACCTATAGTTTTGAGGGAAGACGGGGCTTTACTCTGCCCTACCATGAAATTTTAGCCTTTGAAACCTCAGTGGAATCCCATCGTATCAAGGTCTACTATGCCAATCATTCTATCAAAACCATTTATGGTAGTCTCAAGGATATCGCTGCCAAGGCTGAAAAAGATTACTTTGTCTATGCCAATCGCAATACTTTAGTCAGTTTACAGGCAATTGAAGAGATGACTGCCACAGAAGTGACCTTGTTAGAAGGCTTGCACTTCCCCGTATCACGAACAGCCAGAAGAACACTTAAAAAACATCTCAATGTCTAATATCTGTTAGAATTGGATGAGTTTATCAATAAGAATGTCGGAAAATTTTCTGATATTCTTATTTTTTTGACTTCCTTTTCGAATAGATAAGTAAGAGGAAAAGGAAAGGAGCCTAGTTCATGTTTATATCAATGTTCTACCCATGGTTGACTGAGTTATTTTTTAAATAAATTTAATTTAGTTGTACATTTTCGAAAATTTTTTCGAATAGATAAGTAAGAGGAAAAAGAAAGGAGTCTGGTTTATGTATCTACCAATTTTCTATTCATGGTACATTAAATTATTTTTCAAATAAATTTTGATTTAGTTGTTTATTTTCGAATTCTTTTTCGAATAAATAAGTGAGAGGAAAAGGAAAGGAGTTTGCTTCATGTATCTACCAATTTTCTATCCATGGTTTACTAAATTATTTTTCAAATAAATTTAATTAGTTGTACATTTTCGAATTGTTTTTCGAATAGATAAGTAAGAGGAAAAAAGAAAGGAATAAAATAATGAAAGAACATTACTATGGATTTGTTGAGCTAACTTCGGAAGAATTGACCGATATTCAAGGTGGAGAAAATTGGGTGAAGACCCTTGCAGATTGGTACATTGGATTTCGTAGAGGTTTTGGTTTTTAGGAGGATAAGAGATGAATGAAATGAATGATAAGTATACTATTGAAGTATTAAAGGAGAGCGACTTAGCTTTGCTGGTGGGTGGTAGCAAGGAAAGTTATCAACGGGGTCTAATTACAGGTCTATTGTTACGCGGTATATTTATTGGAACCCCATTTTTTAGAAGATAAGATTTAGAAAAAATAGAACAAGAGGAGAAAAAAGATGACAAATTTTGACAAAATGGAACAGAACTTTGTAGCTCTTACAGAAGAAGAGTTGATGGATGTGGATGGGGGAGCATTGCCTCTTGTAATCGCCGGAGTGTCTATCTGGAAGATAGGTGCAGCAGTAGCAGGTGGAGCAGCAGCGCTTTTTGCTGGAGGAGCAGCTTTGGGGTATTATGCGAATAGACCATAATCTGATTATAGTCAGAGAGGCATTTCTATGTTTTTAAAAAAAGAAGTGATATTACTAGGGGTATTGTTATCGCTACGTATTATTTTTACTATCGTTCAAATTTTAATTGACTATAAAATATTATCTGGACAGTATAGTATAAATTTTATGGATATTTCAGAAGTATTTACTTATCCAATACTCATTTTAATCATTTACATAGCAATAAAATATAATACAAAGGAGTAATGACGAACATGAACTTAGAACAATTTTATCAATTATCTGACGATGAATTAGTGGGAACAAAAGGTGGTTTTGGTCTTGTGGAAGCAGTTGGGATTGCAGGAGTACTGAATGCTGCTGTACAAATTTTTAATGCTGGTTACAAATTTGGTTCAGATTTTGCTCGTCGTGGGCGTTAGATAATGAACAGTCGCAACCTTAATCTCAATACATTGTTACCTAAACTAGCCACTATATTTCCTTTGTTGGGAATAATTCTTAATGTCGCGCTTCATGTGATTCGTACAGGTTCGTTAGTATCCTTTAATTGGCAAGGGACTTTAGTTGGGTTGCTTTTCTCAGCATATTTTGGTATTTTTCGCAAAGATTTGTCAAAAAATAATCAAAACTATAAATGAAGAACATGAATCAAAAGGATTTTGTGCATATGAATGGTAGCGTTTTTCCGCCATTCTTGTCAGGTAATTAGGAGTTTCTTATGAAAACATTTTTATTAGGCTTTGCTGAGGGTTATTTTACCGTATCGCTCATAATCTACATCGTAACGTATTTGATTTTGAAAAATCCAATCAATACCCTATTTTATCCAGAAATTTACCCCGTTTTATTTGGGCTCTTTTATCTAGGATATAAGGCCAATAAAAAGCAAGTAGAGTGAGCAGTTAAGAATGATTTGTTAGTCTGTGCTAAAATGACTAGGCTAGAATCTCAGAATGCATCACATTGGAGTTTAATATGAAATTTGTTAAATCAATACTGAAAGTTTGGCCTGAAATCATGGTATTACTTAGTTCAATGTCTTATATCATCATCAGATTAGTAGCTGACATAAATAAAGTATCTTTACCTACTTGGCTTGATAGTTTCAATATACCAACGATTGCATTATTTATGATGGTCTTCATTCTTTTATATAGAAGTAAAGAAAAAAAGAATAGATAAATTTGAAGCAGTAGACGCTCTATAGGGAATAGGTGTCTTATAGTAACGAATCAACAAAAGGAGTAACTATGAATCGTAATTTAGAACGGTATAATCTATTCTGACTATGAATAGATCATACCATAGGTGGCTTAGAAATAGCAGGGACATTAAAAATTGAAGTAACTTTAAATAGGATGTCGTAAAGGTTACTATCAATGATTTATTTGTCCCAAGCTTGCCTAGGGTGTCAGAAAAAAATCATTTTCCTTTCAATAGCATATTTTTAGTAGGTAGGACGTTTGTTCTGCCTATTTTTTGCCAAAAAAAGTGTAGTTGAGGTGTTTATTTGGAGTTTTATACTCTTCGAAAATCAAATTCAAACCACGTCAGCGTCGCCTTACCGTACTCAAGTACAGCTTGCGGCTAGCTTCCTAGTTTGCTTTTTGATTTTCCTTGAGTATTACATGTATTTTTGATAAAATAGTTATAGAAATTAGGAGAGTTGAAGAAAAAAATGAATAAGATTTTAAAATATTTTTTAGTATTTGTTTTTCTATTTTTGATGAATATTTTCATCTTTAAGATACTAGCAACTCTGGGATTTCATCTGACAATGAGTGAAAAGAGTTATATTGTACCACCGCTGTTTTCGATTATCATTTTGTACATGATTGACAAAAAAGTTAGGAAGAAAAAGAAATAAATATATATTTTAGGTAGGACGTTTGTTCTGCCTATTTTTTTATCTTAAAAGTGCAGTTGGGAGGGAGATAGGTGCATTTGGGAAGGAAGTCCAGTTTTTGTTTGGGGATTGGGGTAAGATAGTTGTTATCAGATGAGTTTATACTCTTCGAAAATCAAATTCAAACCACGTCAACGTCGCCTTACCGTATATATGAGACTGACTTCGTCAGTCCTATCTACAACCTCAAAACAGTGTTTTGAGCAGCCTGCGGCTAGTTTCCTAGTTTGCTCTTTGATTTTCATTGAGTATTAGGAAAAAGGAGATGAATATGAAATTTGGGAAACGTCACTATCGTCCGCAGGTGGATCAGATGGACTGCGGTGTAGCTTCATTAGCCATGGTTTTTGGCTACTATGGTAGCTATTATTCTTTGGCTCACTTGCGAGAATTGGCCAAGACAACCATGGATGGGACAACGGCTTTGGGCTTGGTCAAGGTGGCAGAGGAGATTGGTTTTGAGACGCGAGCAATTAAGGCGGATATGACGCTCTTTGACTTGCCAGATTTGACTTTTCCTTTTGTTGCCCATGTTCTTAAGGAAGGAAAATTGCTCCACTACTATGTGGTGACTGGGCAGGATAAGGATAGCATTCATATTGCCGATCCAGATCCTGGGGTGAAATTGACCAAACTGCCACGTGAGCGTTTTGCGGAAGAATGGACAGGAGTGACTCTTTTTATGGCACCTAGTCCAGACTACAAGCCTCATAAGGATCAAAAGAATGGTCTGCTCTCTTTTATCCCTATATTAGTGAAGCAGCGTGGCTTGATTGCCAATATCGTTTTGGCAACACTCTTGGTAACCTTGATTAACATTGTGGGTTCTTATTATCTGCAGTCTATCATTGATACCTATGTGCCAGATCAGATGCGTTCGACGCTTGGGATTATTTCTATTGGGCTGGTTATCGTCTATATTCTCCAGCAGATTTTGTCTTACGCTCAGGAGTATCTCTTACTTGTTTTGGGGCAACGCTTGTCGATTGATGTGATTTTGTCCTATATCAAGCATGTTTTTCACTTGCCCATGTCCTTCTTTGCGACACGCAGAACAGGGGAAATCGTGTCTCGTTTTACAGATGCTAACAGTATCATTGATGCGCTGGCTTCGACCATTCTTTCGATTTTCCTAGATGTGTCAACGGTTGTCATTATTTCCCTTGTTTTATTTTCACAAAATACCAATCTCTTTTTCATGACCTTATTGGCGCTGCCTATCTACACAGTGATTATCTTTGCTTTTATGAAGCCGTTTGAAAAGATGAATCGGGATACCATGGAAGCCAATGCGGTTCTGTCTTCTTCTATCATTGAGGACATCAATGGTATTGAGACTATCAAGTCTTTGACCAGTGAAAGTTCACGCTACCAAAAAATTGACAAGGAATTTGTGGATTATCTGAAAAAATCCTTTACCTATAGTCGAGCAGAGAGTCAGCAAAAGGCTCTGAAAAAAGTTGCCCATCTCTTGCTCAATGTCGGCATTCTCTGGATGGGGGCTGTTCTGGTCATGGATGGTAAGATGAGTTTGGGGCAGTTGATTACCTATAATACCTTGCTGGTTTACTTTACCAATCCTTTGGAAAATATCATCAACCTGCAAACCAAGCTTCAGACAGCGCAGGTTGCCAATAACCGTCTAAATGAGGTTTATCTGGTAGCTTCGGAGTTTGAGGAGAAGAAAACGGTTGAGGATTTGAGTTTGATGAAGGGAGAGATGACTTTCAAGCAAGTTTACTACAAGTATGGCTATGGTCGAGATGTCTTGTCAGACATCAATTTGACCATTCCCCAAGGCTCTAAGGTGGCTTTTGTGGGAATTTCGGGGTCAGGTAAGACGACCTTGGCCAAGATGATGGTTAATTTTTACGATCCAAGTCAGGGAGAGATTAGTCTGGGTGGTGTCAATCTCAATCAGATTGATAAAAAAGCCCTGCGCCAGTATATCAACTATCTGCCTCAACAGCCCTATGTCTTTAACGGAACGATTTTAGAGAATCTTCTCCTTGGAGCCAAGGAGGGGACGACACAGGAAGATATCTTACGGGCGGTCGAATTGGCAGAGATTCGGGAGGATATCGAGCGCATGCCTCTGAATTACCAGACAGAATTGACTTCGGATGGGGCAGGGATCTCAGGTGGTCAACGTCAGAGAATTGCTCTGGCGCGTGCTCTCTTGACAGATGCGCCGGTCTTGATTTTGGACGAGGCGACCAGCAGTTTAGATATTTTGACAGAGAAGCGAATTGTCGATAATCTGATGGCTTTAGACAAGACCTTGATTTTCATCGCCCACCGCTTGACCATTGCTGAGCGGACAGAGAAGGTGGTTGTTTTGGATCAGGGCAAGATTGTTGAAGAAGGAAAGCATGCTGATTTGCTTGCACAGGGTGGATTTTACGCCCATTTGGTCAATAGCTAGAAAGAGGAGAGGATGAAACCAGAATTTTTAGAAAGTGCGGAGTTTTATAATCGTCGTTACCATAATTTTTCCAGTCGGGTGATTGTACCCATGTCCCTTCTGCTCGTGTTTTTGCTTGGCTTTGCAACATTTGCAGAGAAGGAGATGAGTTTGTTTACTAGAGCTACTGTTGAGCCTAGTCGAATCCTTGCAAATATCCAGTCAACTAGCAACAATCGTATTCTTGTCAATCATTTGGAAGAAAATAAGTTGGTCAAGAAGGGGGAGCTTCTTGTTCAATATCAGGAAGGGTCAGAGGGTGTCCAAGCGGAGGCCTATGCTAGTCAGTTGGACATGCTTAAGGATCAAAAAAAGCAATTGGAGTATTTGCAAAAAAGTCTGCAAGAAGGGGAGAACCACTTTCCAGAGGAGGATAAGTTTGGCTACCAAGCCACCTTTCGCGACTACCTCAGCCAAGCGGCTAGTCTTAGGGCTAGTACATCGCAACAAAATGAGACCATCGCGTCCCAGAATGCAGCAGCTAGCCAAACCCAAGCTGAAATCGGCAACCTCATCAGCCAAACAGAGGCTAAAATTCGCGATTACCAGACAGCTAAGTCAGCTATTGAAACAGGCACTTCCTTGGCCAGTCAGAATCTAGCCTACTCTCTCTACCAGTCCTACAAGTCTCAGGGGGAGGAAAATCCGCAAGCTAAGGCACAAGCAGTTGCGCAGGTTGAAGCACAGCTTTCTCAGTTAGAATCTAGTCTTGCTACTTACCGTGTTCAGTATGCAGGTTCAGGTACCCAGCAAGCCTATGCTTCAGGCTTAAGCAGTCAATTGGAGTCCCTTAAATCCCAACACTTAGCAAAGGTTGGTCAGGAATTGACCCTTCTAGACCAGAAAATCTTGGAAGCAGAGTCAGGTAAGAAGGTACAGGGAAATCTTTTAGACAAGGGGAAAATTACGGCGAGTGAGGATGGGGTGCTTCATCTTAATCCTGAGACCAGTGATTCTACCATGGTAGCAGAGGGGACTCTACTAGCCCAACTCTATCCGTCCTTGGAAAAAGAAGGGAAAGCTAAACTAACAGCTTATCTTAGTTCAAAAGATGTAGCAAGAATCAAGGTCGGTGATTCTGTTCGCTATACGACGACTCATGATGCCAATAATCAACTTTTCCTAGATTCTACTATTACAAGTATTGATGCGACAGCTACCAAGACTGAAAAAGGGAATTTCTTTAAAATCGAGGCGGAGACAGATCTGACTGTTGAGCAGGCTGAAAGACTTCGATATGGGGTGGAAGGCCGCCTACAGATGATTACGGGCAAGAAAAGTTACCTACGTTATTATTTGGATCAATTTTTGAACAAAGAGTAATGTTCGTGTTTTTAGAGTTAAATGATTTTAAAACTGTGAGAAAGATACTTCTTGCAGTTTTTTCTTTACGATTTTTGAGACGACCATTCTATTTATTCGGTTAAATTCTTGTAATTTTAAGTTTTTTATGGTAGAATGTGCTCAAGTAATACGAAAGGCGAACTTTTAAATGTCAAAACAATTGATCTATTCGGGAAAAGCTAAAGATATCTATACAACTGAGGATGAAAATCTTATTATTTCAACTTACAAGGACCAGGCGACTGCTTTCAATGGTGTCAAGAAGGAGCAGATTGCAGGTAAGGGAGTGTTGAATAATCAGATTTCATCTTTTATTTTTGAGAAATTAAATGCGGCTGGTGTGGCGACTCACTTTGTGGAGAAGCTTTCAGACACGGAACAACTCAATAAAAAGGTTGAGATTATTCCTCTCGAGGTTGTGCTTCGCAACTACACGGCTGGTTCCTTTTCAAAACGTTTTGGCGTAGACGAAGGTATAGCATTTGAGACTCCGATTGTCGAATTTTACTACAAAAATGATGATTTGGATGATCCATTTATCAATGATGAGCATGTGAAATTTCTACAGATTGCGGATGACCAGCAGATTGTCTATTTGAAGGAAGAAACGCGTCGTATCAATGAACTCTTGAAGGCTTGGTTTGCTGAGATTGGGCTTAAGTTGATTGACTTTAAGCTAGAGTTCGGTTTTGACAAGGATGGTAAGATTATCTTAGCAGATGAATTTTCACCAGATAACTGCCGCTTGTGGGATGCGGATGGCAACCATATGGATAAGGATGTTTTCCGTAGAGGATTGGGAGAACTAACCGACGTTTATGAGATCGTCTGGGAGAAGTTGCAAGGTTTGAAATAATCTGTTTGCAACGGAAAACCTTCGTCTCTCAAATAAAAGGACTCAGGCTGAAAAGGTCCCCCAGACCTTTTCACTCCGTAGAGAATTGGGAGAACTAACCGACGTTTACGAAATTGTTTGGGAAAAGTTGCAGGAATTGAAATAACAGTCTCAAGGCTGTTTAGGAACATTGCAAGAGCTGAAATAAAGGAATAAGGATTGATGGATAAACGTATTTTTGTTGAAAAAAAGGCTGATTTTCAGGTCAAGTCAGAGAGTTTGGTAAGAGAGCTCCAGCACAACTTGGGACTTTCAACTTTGAAAAGTATTCGTATTATGCAAGTGTATGATGTCTTTAACTTGGCTGAGGACTTGTTTGTGCCTGCAGAGAAACATATTTTCTCTGAGCAGGTGACAGACCATGTTTTGGACGAAGCGGCTGTGCAGGCGGATCTTGCCAACTATGCTTTCTTTGCCATTGAAAGCCTACCAGGGCAGTTTGACCAACGTGCAGCATCTTCACAGGAAGCTTTGCTTTTACTAGGAAGTTCGAGTGATGTAACGGTTAATACAGCCCAACTTTACTTGGTGAATAAAGATATTGATGCAACTGAGTTGGAAGCGGTCAAGAACTACTTGCTCAACCCAGTTGATTCTCGTTTCAAGGACATCACGACAGAGATTGCCAAGCAGGAATTTTCAGAGTCAGACAAGACCATTCCAAAATTGACTTTCTTTGAAAACTATACAGCGGAAGACTTTGCTCGCTACAAGGCCGAGCAAAGGATGGCCATGGAAGTGGATGATTTGCTCTTTATCCAAGACTACTTCAAGTCAATCGGGCGCGTGCCAACTGAGACAGAGCTCAAGGTTTTGGATACTTACTGGTCTGACCACTGCCGTCATACGACTTTTGAGACAGAGTTGAAACACATCGACTTTTCAGCTTCTAAATTCCAAAAACAATTACAGGCGACCTATGAAAAGTATATTGCCATGCGTGATGAGTTGGGGCGTTCTGAAAAACCGCAAACCTTGATGGATATGGCGACTATTTTCGGTCGTTATGAGCGTGCTAATGGACGTTTGGACAACATGGAAGTATCAGACGAAATCAATGCCTGTTCGGTTGAAATCGAAGTGGACGTTAATGGTGTGAAAGAACCCTGGCTCCTCATGTTTAAAAATGAAACCCACAACCACCCAACTGAGATTGAGCCATTTGGTGGGGCTGCTACCTGTATCGGTGGAGCCATTCGTGACCCATTGTCAGGTCGTTCTTATGTTTACCAAGCTATGCGTATCTCAGGTGCGGGTGATATTACAGCACCGATTTCGGAAACGCGTGCTGGGAAATTGCCACAACAGGTTATTTCTAAGACAGCGGCTCATGGTTATTCTTCATATGGTAACCAGATTGGGCTTGCGACGACCTACGTTCGTGAGTATTTCCATCCAGGCTTTGTAGCTAAACGCATGGAGCTAGGTGCTGTTGTCGGTGCGGCTCCCAAGGGCAATGTGGTTCGTGAAAAACCGAAAGCGGGTGATGTCATTATTCTCCTTGGAGGTAAGACTGGACGTGATGGTGTCGGTGGTGCGACAGGCTCTTCTAAGGTTCAAACGGTTGAGTCTGTGGAAACTGCTGGAGCTGAGGTTCAAAAAGGGAATGCTATCGAAGAACGCAAGATTCAACGACTTTTCCGTAATGGTGATGTCACTCGTCTCATCAAGAAATCCAACGACTTTGGTGCTGGTGGTGTCTGTGTAGCCATCGGTGAATTGGCAGACGGTCTTGAAATCGACCTCAACAAGGTGCCTCTTAAATACCAGGGCTTGAATGGTACCGAAATTGCCATCTCTGAATCTCAAGAACGGATGGCTGTGGTGGTTCGTCCTGAGGATGTGGATGCCTTCGTTGCTGAATGTAACAAAGAGAATATTGATGCTGTTGTGGTGGCGACAGTGACTGAAAAACCAAATCTTGTCATGCACTGGAATGGTGAAACCATTGTTGATTTGGAACGTCGTTTCCTTGATACAAACGGTGTACGTGTGGTTGTAGATGCTAAGGTGGTTGACAAGGATGTCAAGCTTCCAGAAGAACGTCAAACATCTGCTGAAACCCTTGAAGCTGATACTCTTACGGTTCTATCTGACCTCAATCATGCGAGTCAAAAAGGCTTACAAACCATCTTTGACTGTTCGGTTGGTCGTTCAACAATCAATCATCCGCTTGGCGGTCGTTACCAACTCACACCAACTGAGGCATCTGTGCAGAAATTACCAGTTCAACACGGTGTGACTCATACTGCGTCAGTCATGGCTCAAGGATTCAACCCATATGTAGCTGAATGGTCTCCATACCACGGTGCTGTCTATGCGGTGATCGAAGCAACTGCTCGTTTGGTTGCTGCTGGTGCCAACTGGTCTAAGGCTCGCTTCTCTTACCAAGAGTACTTCGAGCGCATGGACAAACAAGCTGAGCGTTTTGGTCAGCCAGTAGCAGCTCTCCTAGGCTCTATTGAGGCACAAATTCAGCTTGGTTTGCCATCTATCGGTGGTAAGGACTCCATGTCTGGTACTTTTGAAGAATTGACAGTACCGCCAACCTTGGTCGCTTTTGGGGTGACGACAGCGGATAGCCGTAATGTGCTCTCTCCAGAATTTAAAGCTGTTGGGGAAAATATCTACTACATCCCAGGTCAAGCCCTCTCTGCAGAAATTGATTTTGACTTGATTAAGTCTAACTTTACTCAGTTTGAAGCCTTTCAAAAGGCTCACAAAGTAACAGCAGCTTCAGCTGTTAAATACGGTGGTGTGCTTGAAAGTTTGGCACTTGCTACCTTTGGAAATCATATCGGTGCAGAAGTAACCTTGCCTGAACTTGAAACGGCTTTGACAGCTCAATTAGGCGGATTTATCTTCACATCGCCTGAAGAAATCGCTGGAGTAGAGAAGATTGGTCAAACGAAAGCAGACTTTACACTGACTGTAAACGCTGTGAAGCTAGATGGACACAAACTTGACAGTGCCTTCCAAGGGACATTGGAAGAAGCTTACCCAACAGAATTTGCCCAAGCTAAAGAACTGGCTGAAGTACCAGCTGTGGTATCAGATGTTGTGATTAAAGCCAAAGAAAAGGTTGAAAAACCTGTGGTTTATATCCCAGTCTTCCCAGGAACCAACTCAGAGTATGACTCAGCTAAGGCCTTTGAGAAAGAAGGTGCAGAGGTTAACTTAGTGCCATTTGTGACCTTGAATGAAGAAGCCATTGTCAAGTCAGTTGAAACCATGGTTGACAACATCGGCAAGGCTAACATCCTCTTCTTTGCAGGCGGTTTCTCAGCTGCGGACGAGCCAGATGGTTCAGCTAAGTTTATCGTCAACATCCTGCTCAATGAAAAAGTGCGTGTAGCTATTGATAGCTTTATCTCTCGTGGTGGTCTGGTTATCGGTATCTGTAATGGATTCCAGGCCTTGGTCAAATCAGGTCTTCTTCCATACGGGAACTTCGAGGATGCCAGCAGCACGAGCCCAACCCTTTTCTACAATGATGCCAACCAACACGTGGCCAAGATGGTGGAAACTCGCATTGCCAATACTAACTCACCATGGCTTGCTGGGGTGGAAGTTGGTGAGATTCACGCCATTCCTGTTTCGCACGGTGAAGGGAAATTTGTCGTGATGGCTGAGGAATTTGCAGAGCTCCGTGACAATGGACAAATCTTCAGCCAATATGTTGACTTTGATGGAAAACCAAGTATGGATTCTAAGTACAATCCGAATGGTTCTGTCCATGCCATCGAAGGAATTACTAGCAAGAACGGCCAAATCATCGGTAAGATGGGACACTCAGAACGTTATGAAGACGGTCTTTTCCAAAATATCCCAGGCAATAAAGACCAGCACCTGTTTGCGTCGGCGGTTAAATACTTTACTGGAAAATAAGACTTACAGATTTTCTAATAGATAGTATCAGTAATGTAAAAGTCATGTAGATTTAGCTCTTGGTGCTACACAAATAAAAATTAGGTATATAAAATGACATACGAAGTAAAATCTCTTAATGAAGAATGTGGTGTTTTCGGTATCTGGGGACATCCAGATGCTGCTAAGTTGACCTATTTTGGTCTCCACAGTCTTCAACACCGTGGTCAGGAGGGGGCAGGAATCCTCTCCAATGATCAGGGACAATTGAAGCGCCATCGTGACATGGGACTTTTATCAGAAGTCTTCAGAAATCCTGCTAATTTGGATAAATTGACGGGAACTGGTGCGATTGGGCATGTGCGTTACGCGACTGCTGGCGAAGCTTCTGTAGATAATATCCAGCCTTTCCTCTTCCGTTTTCACGATATGCAGTTTGGTTTGGCTCATAATGGGAACCTGACCAATGCGGCCTCTCTCAAGAAAGAATTGGAAGAACGAGGAGCGATTTTCAGCGCGACTTCGGACTCTGAAATCTTGGCTCACCTCATTCGTCGCAGTCACAATCCGAACTTGATGGGAAAAATCAAGGAAGCGCTCAGCCTTGTTAAAGGTGGTTTTGCCTATATCTTGCTGTTTGAGGACAAGCTGATTGCTGCCCTTGACCCCAATGGTTTCCGTCCGCTTTCTATCGGGAAAATGGCCAACGGAGCGGTGGTTGTTTCCTCTGAAACCTGTGCTTTTGAGGTTATTGGTGCTGAATGGATTCGTGATTTGAAGCCAGGTGAGATTGTGATCATTGATGACCAGGGCATCCAGTATGACAGCTATACAGATGATACCCAGTTAGCGATTTGCTCTATGGAGTATATCTACTTTGCTCGCCCTGATTCTAATATCCACGGTGTTAATGTCCATACGGCACGTAAACGTATGGGTGCCCAATTGGCGCGTGAATTTAAGCATGAGGCGGATATTGTGGTCGGTGTACCCAATTCCTCACTCAGCGCAGCTATGGGCTTTGCGGAAGGATCTGGTTTACCAAATGAAATGGGTCTTATCAAGAACCAATACACCCAGCGAACTTTTATCCAACCGACTCAAGAATTGCGGGAGCAAGGGGTGCGGATGAAACTGTCTGCTGTTTCAGGCGTTGTAAAAGGCAAGCGTGTGGTTATGATTGATGACTCTATTGTACGTGGGACGACCTCTCGTCGTATCGTCCAGCTTTTGAAAGAAGCGGGTGCGACTGAGGTTCACGTTGCCATTGGTAGTCCAGCGCTAGCTTATCCATGCTTCTATGGAATTGATATCCAGACTCGTCAGGAACTGATTGCGGCCAATCATACGGTTGAAGAAACGCGCCAAATCATTGGTGCGGACAGTCTGACCTATCTTTCTGTTGAAGGATTGATTGAGTCGATTGGTATTGAAACGGATGCGCCAAATGGTGGTCTCTGTGTCGCTTACTTTGACGGTGACTACCCAACGCCTCTCTACGACTATGAAGAAGACTATCGTAGAAGTTTGGAAGAAAAGACCAGTTTTTACAAATAGACAATAGATCCTCCATTAAAGAAAAGGAATATAAAAATGGCAAATAAAAATGCGTACGCTCAATCTGGTGTGGATGTTGAAGCGGGTTATGAAGTTGTTGAACGAATTAAAAAGCATGTGGCTCGTACGGAGCGTGCAGGTGTCATGGGAGCTCTTGGTGGTTTCGGTGGCATGTTTGACCTTTCAAAGACTGGGGTCAAAGAGCCCGTCTTGATTTCAGGGACTGACGGTGTCGGAACCAAGCTCATGCTTGCCATCAAGTACGACAAGCACGATACCATCGGTCAGGACTGTGTTGCCATGTGTGTCAATGACATTATCGCTGCAGGTGCGGAGCCCCTCTATTTCCTTGACTACGTAGCGACAGGGAAGAATGAACCAGCTAAGCTAGAGCAAGTCGTTGCTGGTGTGGCAGAAGGTTGTGTGCAGGCATGCGCTGCCCTCATCGGTGGGGAAACGGCTGAAATGCCTGGCATGTACGGCACAGATGACTATGACTTAGCTGGTTTTGCGGTCGGTGTGGCTGAAAAATCTCAAATCATTGACGGTTCAAAGGTGGCAGAAGGAGATGTTCTTCTCGGACTTGCTTCAAGTGGGATTCATTCCAATGGTTACTCTCTCGTCCGTCGTGTCTTTGCGGATTACACAGGTGAGGAAGTTCTGCCAGAATTGGAAGGCAAGAAACTCAAGGAAGTTCTTCTTGAGCCGACTCGTATCTATGTCAAGGCTGTTTTGCCACTCATCAAGGAAGAGTTGGTCAACGGTATTGCCCACATCACAGGTGGGGGCTTTATCGAAAATGTTCCTCGTATGTTTGCAGATGACTTGGCTGCTGAGATTGATGAAAGCAAAGTTCCAGTGCTTCCTATTTTCAAAGCTCTTGAAAAATATGGTAAAATCAAACATGAAGAAATGTTTGAAATCTTCAATATGGGTGTGGGACTTATGCTAGCAGTCAGCCCTGAAAATGTAGGTCGTGTCAAGGAATTGCTGGATGAACCAGTCTATGAAATTGGTCGTATCGTCAAGAAAGAAAACGAAAGTGTCATCATCAAATGAAAAAAATAGCGGTTTTTGCCTCTGGTAATGGCTCAAATTTTCAGGTGATAGCGGAACAATTTCCAGTAGAGTTTGTCTTTTCAGACCATCGTGACGCCTATGTGCTCGAACGTGCAGACAAGCTCGGCGTTCTGTCCTATGCTTTTGAACTCAAGGAGTTTGAGAGCAAGGCAGACTACGAAGTAGCCATTGTCGAACTCTTGGAAGAGCACCAGATTGACTTGGTTTGTCTAGCAGGCTACATGAAAATTGTTGGGTCAACCTTATTGGCAGCTTATGAAGGCAGGATTGTCAACATTCATCCAGCCTACCTGCCAGAATTTCCAGGAGCTCATGGGATTGAGGATGCTTGGAATGCTGGTGTTGCTGAGAGTGGTGTGACCATTCACTGGGTAGATTCGGGTGTGGATACAGGAAAGGTTATCAAACAAGTACGTGTGCCACGGCTGGCTGATGATACCATTGACAGTTTTGAAGAACGGATTCATGAAGCGGAGTACAAGTTGTATCCAGAGGTTCTGGATAGTTTGGGAGTAGGGAGAAGATAAGAAGTAAATCAAATTTTGATTGTGCAATTTTGCTAGGAGAAAAAATGATTGAGATAAAATTAGTAGATGAGAGCAGTTTTCAGGCAGTGCTGGATTTGAAAATATCTGAAGCTGATGAACGAGCACGTTTCGTGTCTCCAAATGTACGCTCTTTAGCTGACGCATGGCTCTACCGAGAGAATGGGGATGTGTTTCCAATGGCAATTTATTGGAATGAGCTTGTAGTTGGTTTTCTCCTGTTGGAAATAGATAAGGATGAAGCGGAATACTTTATCTGGCGGATAATGATTGGCCAGCAGTACCAAGGAAGAGGTTATGGACGAAAAGCCGTGGAATTTCTGATCAAAAAGGCTCAGATGGATAGCACTTGCAATCATATTATCGCAGATTATGTGGTTGGAAATGAAAAAATGAAGCACCTGTTGACTAGTTTGGGTTTTCAGGAAACAGGATTTATAGAAGAAAATAATGAAGTCGCTATGCGCTTGGACCTAAAGAAAGAGGAATAGAATGACGAAAAAAGCTTTAATCAGTATCTCAAACAAAGATGGTATTGTTGAATTTGCCCAAGAACTTAAAAAAACTCGGTTGGGACATCATCTCAACAGGTGGAACCAAGGTTGCCCTTGATAATGCTGGGGTGAGCACCAGTGCCATTGATGATTCATATGATATCTTTGATTTAAAATTGGAGTCAGTGATTGTCGAAGACGACTTCAAACGGAGGTATTTGTAATGTTAGAATCTAAAAAAACAACTCGATATGTATTTTATGTCTATCTGATGTTATTAACTTGGGGAATCTTATTTAAGTTTGAAACAAATCCTGAATTTATAGCATTTTTCTTAGCTCCAAGGTATATCAATTGGATTCCATTTTCAGAACCACTAATAGTAGATGGAAAAATTGTTTTTACTGAAATGTTATTTAATCTGATTTCCTTTATTCCATTAGGTGTTTGTTTCCCTCTGATAAAAACTAGTTTATCTAGTTTAAGAATAGTCGGGACAGGTTTCTTGATTAGTTTATTGTTTGAGTGCTTACAGTATATTTTAGCAATAGGTATAACAGATATAACGGATTTGGCTTTAAATACGCTAGGTGTTTGTGTAGGCTTATTGATTTATCAAATTTTTATAAGAGTGTTCAAATCACAGACTAGAAAATGGGTCAATATCTTAGGTATGCTTAGCCTTAGTTTTGCTTATTTTGTTTTACTGTTACTGCATTTAATTGGTGTTTAACTAATGATTAAAAAGGAGAATATAATGACTAAACGCGCCTTAATCAGCGTATCAGACAAAGCGGGCATTGTTGAATTTGCCCAAGAACTCAAAAAACTTGGTTGGGAGATTATCTCAACAGGTGGAACTAAGGTTGCCCTTGATAATGCTGGGGTGGATACCATTGCTATCGATGATGTGACTGGTTTCCCAGAAATGATGGACGGTCGTGTGAAGACCCTCCACCCAAATATCCACGGAGGGCTTCTCGCTCGTCGTGACTTGGATAGCCACTTGGAAGCGGCTAAGGACAACAAGATTGAGCTTATTGACCTTGTAGTGGTCAACCTTTATCCTTTCAAGGAAACGATTCTCAAACCAGACGTGACTTACGCTGATGCTGTGGAGAATATCGATATTGGTGGGCCATCTATGCTTCGTTCAGCAGCGAAGAACCACGCTAGCGTAACAGTTGTGGTGGATCCTGCTGACTATGATGTGGTGCTTAACGAATTGGCAGCCAACGGCGAAACCACTTACGAAACTCGCCAACGTTTGGCAGCCAAGGTTTTCCGTCACACAGCAGCTTATGATGCCTTGATTGCAGAGTATTTTACAGCTCAAGTGGGTGAAAGTAAGCCTGAAAAGTTGACTTTGACCTATGACCTCAAACAAGCCATGCGTTACGGTGAGAACCCTCAACAAGACGCGGACTTTTACCAGAAAGCTTTGCCTACAGACTACTCCATTGCTTCAGCCAAACAGCTCAATGGTAAGGAATTGTCCTTTAACAATATCCGTGATGCGGATGCTGCTATCCGTATCATCCGTGATTTCAAAGACCGTCCAACTGTTGTGGCTCTCAAGCATATGAATCCATGCGGTATCGGTCAGGCTGATGACATTGAGACTGCTTGGGACTACGCTTATGAGTCTGACCCAGTGTCTATCTTTGGTGGAATTGTCGTTCTCAACCGTGAGGTGGATGCTGCGACAGCTGAAAAGATGCATGGTGTTTTCCTTGAAATCATCATTGCACCAAACTATACGGATGAAGCGCTAGCTATTTTGACTAATAAAAAGAAAAACTTGCGTATCCTTGCCTTGCCATTTGATGCTCAAGAGGCTAGCGAAGTAGAAGCAGAATACACAGGTGTTGTCGGTGGACTTCTGGTGCAAAACCAAGATGTTATCAAAGAAAGTCCAGCTGCCTGGCAAGTGGTGACCAAACGCCAACCAACTGAGAAAGAAGCGACAGCTCTTGAGTTCGCTTGGAAGGCTATCAAGTACGTCAAATCAAACGGCATCATCATCACCAATGACCACATGACACTTGGTGTTGGCCCAGGTCAAACCAATCGCGTGGCTTCTGTTCGTATTGCGATTGACCAAGCCAAAGACCGTCTTGACGGTGCTGTGCTTGCTTCTGATGCCTTCTTCCCATTTGCGGATAATGTGGAAGAAATCGCCAAAGCAGGTATCAAGGCCATCATCCAGCCAGGTGGATCCGTCCGTGACCAAGAATCCATCGAAGCCGCTGACAAATATGGCTTGACTATGGTCTTCACAGACGTGAGACATTTTAGACATTGAGAATGTTAAAGGGAAGAAAACAGTTTCTTTCCTTTTTTGCGTAAAAATGCGGAGTGAAATAAGATTAAAACGAACGTTTGTGGTATAATATTAGTAAATAATTCGCAAAAGAGGTTGAGGAATGAAGCTGTTAGTTGTCGGTTCGGGTGGTCGTGAACATGCGATTGCTAAGAAGTTGCTTGAGTCAAAAGAGGTAGAAAAGGTTTTTGTTGCTCCTGGGAATGATGGGATGACTCTGGATGGTTTGGAATTGGTAAATATCTCTATTTCCGAACATTATGAATTGATTGAGTTTGTAAAAGCCAACGATATTGCTTGGTCATTTATCGGGCCAGATGACGCCCTTGCGGCTGGTATCGTGGATGATTTCAATGCGGCAGGACTCAAAGCTTTTGGTCCGACAAGATTGGCAGCTGAGCTGGAGTGGTCCAAGGATTTTGCTAAGGAAATCATGGTCAAATATGGCGTTCCGACAGCAGCCTATGGCACATTCTCGGACTTTGAGGAAGCTAAGGCCTATATCGAAAAGCAGGGGGCTCCTATCGTAGTTAAAGCGGATGGCTTGGCGCTTGGGAAGGGCGTCGTCGTTGCTGAGACGGTTGAGCAAGCGGTCGAAGCAGCTCACGAGATGCTTTTGGACAATAAATTTGGTGACTCAGGTGCGCGTGTGGTTATTGAGGAATTCCTTGATGGGGAGGAGTTCTCCCTCTTTGCCTTTGTCAATGGGGACAAGTTCTACATTATGCCAACAGCTCAGGACCACAAACGTGCCTACGATGGCGACAAGGGACCTAACACAGGCGGTATGGGAGCTTATGCGCCAGTTCCTCACTTGCCACAGAGCGTAGTTGCCACAGCAGTTGACACTATTGTCAAGCCAGTCCTTGAGGGCATGATCCAAGAAGGGCGTCCGTATCTTGGCATCCTCTACGCAGGGCTTATCCTGACAGCTGATGGACCGAAAGTCATCGAGTTCAACGCTCGGTTCGGAGATCCCGAAACTCAGATTATCTTACCTCGATTAACATCTGACTTTGCACAAAATATTACGGATATCCTCGATGGCAAGGAGCCAAACATCACCTGGACGGACAAGGGTGTGACTCTGGGTGTGGTTGTCGCATCAAACGGTTACCCGCTTGACTATGAAAAAGGTATTGAATTGCCAGCCAAGACAGAAGGCGACATCATCACCTACTATGCAGGGGCTAAGTTTGCGGAAAATAGCAGAGCACTGCTCTCAAATGGCGGACGTGTTTACATGCTCGTCACCACCAACGATACCGTCAAAGAAGCCCAAGATACCATCTACAGCGAACTCAACACACAAAACACAGAAGGCCTCTTCTACCGAACGGATATCGGAAGCAAGGCGATAAAAGATTAACAGATACTAAATTTGTCATGGTGAGCGAAAGCGAACCAAAATAGAATAATCGTCGCAGTAGTGGAACTCCTAGTAGCTTTGCTACTAGGAGCGGAAAACTGGAGACCTAGGCTCCAGTTTTAGTAATGGAACGCCATAGGCGGTCGCTTACGTCCGTACTACATTAAACGATTATTAAAAAGAAAAATAAAAATTCATAAAATACGCTAATGGACGCATAACCCTGCGAGCGTTAGCGAGCTAATATAGAACAATCACCGCCGTTGTGAAAGAACGCTTGGATGACAATCCAAGCGTTCAGGGAAATTGGAAGACCTTGGGCTTCCAATTTAGGCATGAGACTGCTGCCGTCCCTCACAACCTAAGGTGATTGAAAAAAGAAAGGAAAGAAAAGGAAAATTATGACCAAACCAATTATTTCCATCATCATGGGCTCAAAATCCGACTGGGCAACTATGCAAAAAACAGCAGAAGTCCTAGACCGCTTTGGTGTAGCCTACGAAAAGAAAGTTGTCTCTGCCCACCGTACACCTGACCTCATGTTCAGACATGCGGAGGAGGCCCGTAGCCGTGGCATCAAGGTTATCATCGCAGGTGCGGGAGGCGCAGCTCATTTGCCAGGAATGGTAGCTGCCAAAACAATCCTTCCTGTCATTGGTGTACCAGTCAAATCACGCGCGCTTAGTGGCGTGGACTCACTCTACTCTATCGTGCAGATGCCGGGTGGAGTACCTGTTGCGACCATGGCTATCGGTGAAGCAGGAGCGACAAACGCTGCCCTCTTTGCCCTCCGTCTCCTTTCAGTAGAAGATCAGGCTATCGCGACAGCATTGGCAGATTTTGCAGAAGAGCAAGGAAAAATCGCAGAGGAGTCGACAAATGAGCTCATCTAAAACAATCGGAATTATCGGTGGCGGTCAGCTGGGTCAGATGATGGCTATTTCTGCCATTTATATGGGGCACAAGGTTATCGCGCTGGATCCTGCGGCGGATTGCCCAGCCTCTCGTGTGGCGGAAATCATCGTGGCTCCTTATAATGATGTGGACGCTCTTCGTCAGTTGGCGGAACGTTGCGATGTCCTCACTTATGAGTTTGAAAATGTCGATGCTGACGGTTTGGATGCTGTCATCAAGGAGGGAGAACTCCCTCAAGGAACGGATCTGCTCCGCATTTCTCAAAATCGTATCTTTGAAAAGGATTTTCTCTCAAATAAGGCACAAGTCACTGTTGCCCCTTATAGGGTTGTGACTTCTAGCCATGACTTGACAGATATTGACCTGTCGAAAAATTATGTCCTCAAGACGGCGACTGGTGGCTACGATGGGCATGGACAAAAGGTCATTCGCTCGGAAGCAGACTTGGAAGAAGCCAATGCACTAGCCGATTCAGCAGACTGTGTTTTGGAAGAATTTGTCAACTTTGACCTTGAGATTTCTGTCATCGTGTCAGGCAACGGCAAGGAAGTGACAGTTTTCCCAGTTCAGGAAAATATCCACCGTAACAACATCCTCTCTAAGACCATTGTGCCTGCTCGCATTTCTGAGAATCTAGCAGAAAAAGCCAAAGCTATGGCGGTGCGAATAGCTGAACAGCTGAACCTCTCTGGTACGCTCTGCGTGGAAATGTTTGCGACCGCTGACGACATTATCGTCAATGAGATTGCTCCACGTCCACACAACTCTGGGCACTATTCTATCGAAGCCTGCGACTTCTCCCAGTTTGATACCCATATCTTGGGCGTTCTGGGAGCACCATTGCCAGCTATCAAACTGCATGCCCCAGCTGTCATGCTCAATGTTCTCGGCCAGCATGTCGAGACCGCTGAAATATTTGTCACAGAAAATCCAAGCGCCCACCTCCACATGTATGGTAAAATAGAAGCAAAGCATAACCGCAAGGTGGGACATGTGACTTTGTTTAGTGATGCGCCGGATAGTGTGGATGAGTTTGAGAAAGGGATTGATATAGATAATGAATAATGTTTTTAGGATAATGGTTGGGTTTGAAGGACTAAGGATCGATGCAGGTGTTTTAAATAATGCGTCCTATCTTTTTTATGATGGAGCTAAAGAGCACTCTCAGCCTCTCATTATTTGTTATGATAAACAATTTTTAGATAATATTTTTAATATTGATTTTTTGGAGAATCCTCAATCTGCTAACTTAGCTACAAATATATATAGAGAGACTTATGGTCTGCAAGTTTTGGGGAAGTTACGTGAATACCCGTATTTATATTTCTCGCTAGACAATTTTCAGATTCTAGAAAATGATGTCAGAAAATATACATATATTTCATTTCTTAATGCTGTACAAGTAAGTAGAGCAATGTGGTTTGTTAAAGATAACTCTATAACTCCGGATAGTGCTATTACATACAGTGGCCCTGAAATACCTGAAAAGTACCCTGACAGTTATAATGGGTTTGGTGTTAACTATTTAGCTACTGGTGAAAGAAAAGATGTACCTTTTTCTAAAGAGGAATTAGATGAGGCTAGTGAATGGTATAAATTAATATTAGAACATACAATTTTTGCAGAAGTTAAAGGATTTAAAAGTGAAGGTCCAGAGTTTGATAATATTCCGAATTTGCCAAGTTTTCACAGAGCGTTAGATTTTTTAAATTATGCACGTAGGGAAAAAAATATTTCTTCTAAGATTGCTTTATATGTTTCTATTTTAGAATGTATTTTTGGTGTAAAAGGAGAAAATACTCAAAAGGTATCTGAGAGAGCGGCATGGTTCATTGGAACTTCTGCACTTGAGCGTTTAGATATATTTGAAACTTTGAAAAATTCTTACAAAGAACGCTCAAATTATATTCATGGAACAATGATTAAACAATCAGAACAAGTTGTTAGATATAGAAAAGAAGTTGTTCAGAAACTGGATAATGTTGTTCGTAATCTCTTTAAGAAGATTATGAATCCAAAATATAAATTTTTAAATTATGAATCTAAAGATTTAAATAAGGTAGATAGTTGGTTTAATAAGTTAGTTATTTTAGGAGAGGAACCTGATAGTTCTTTGAAAAAACAAGAGGAATAGCCAAGTATTTGAATACAGTTTAATACTTTTTAATAATATTGGGATAAGACATCAAGTTGATGGATTTCATATTATAAAGAACTAAAAAAACCACGACATGTATGCTAAACTAAAAACGATGTACAACTACAAGATAAAATATATGATAGTGGTAGTCTAGAATACAGAATAATTAAGTTAGGGGAGAACTATGGGAAAAAATTTTTATGCAGTTCGAGTTGGCGCAATTCCTGGAATTTATACAGATTGGGAAGAAGCTAAAAAGCAGATAAATGGTTTTCCTAATCAACAGTACAAAGGATTTGAAACAGAAGAAGAAGCAGTAAAATATCTGTACAATCTTGAAGGAAAATATAATCATTTAGAGAAGTTAGGAGAGGGTGGTTTTGCAGAAGTATACAAAATTCTAGATTCTACAAAACCTATAGTAATCAAAATACTAAAAAAAGATTTGCTAGAAGATCAGGGAGCGGTTAGTCGGTTTCATAGAGAGTATGAGATAACAAAATCTTTGTCAGATTTACCAGGTGTGGTTAATGTTTATGATTTTACAGAGACAGATATATCATATAGTATGGAATATTTAGACACTACACTAGCTAATTTTATTTATCAAAAGAAAGATTCACTTGAATTATCTGAGCAACTAGATATTATAAGGAAAATTCTTTTAATCATTACTCAAGTTCATGAGAGAGGTATTATCCATAGGGATATTACTCCAAGAAATATTTTTTTGAACAATGGTCAGATTGTTTTAGCAGATTTTGGTTTAGGTAAGGATTTAAATTCTTTAAGTAGCCATGAAACAATGTATACTAGAAATTTTGGAGTATACGATTATTGTTCGCCAGAACAATATCAGCAGTTAAAAGATGCTACCAAGCAAAGTGATATATACTCTCTAGGTAAAGTGATAAATTACATTATGACTGGTAGTCCTAGAGATAAAAATCATATTTTTAAAAGTGTTGTTGAAATTTGTACTACCTCTGATCCAGACCGAAGATATATTGACTGCGAAGCAATTTTAGATAATATAAATCAAATATATGAGTTCAGCCAGAAAAAGGATGCAGAGTCTGTTGTAGATTTGAATTTAAGAAACGGGAATTTGACAGTTTATGTACAAGATTATTTACAAAAGGTATCAGGGGAAGATTTATGTCAAAAATTAAATGATAAAAATTATCTAAATTTTAACAACTTATTGATTCAATATATGTACATTTCCAAAAATAATGGGGAAGAAATAATCAATAAAATAGCAAAATCATTCAAAGGGTATTGTGGAAATAGCTTTGCATCGTATGATGCATTTGCGACCTTTGCTAGACAGATTATTGATGAAGATTTTTCGCAAGTTATTAAAAATATATCAATCTCTATTCTAAATTATGTTGCTTGGGGAGTGAATAGATTTTATGCACAAGATTTAGTAAGAAACTTAATAGATAGTAATCAAAATGCTACACAATTTATAACTTTACAAAAATTAAAAAGTAAATCTTGGGATGAGTTTGACTAAAAACATATAGTCGTACTTCTTTTTTAGAAAATAAAATAAAGAAAGTAAAAGAGGGCAAGTTCAAGTATTTGAACTCGAGATAAAAGTTGTCTCTCTCCTGTAAAAAAATAAATAATTAGAAAGGAACAAGGGTACCGTATTTCTTAAACTGAATACGGGCTATGGACTTGGCCAAAAAGATAGTTTTCCTAGAAGCTGACGCTTCTTCGTCTAAACTCCTATTTTGACTTTGTCCGCTTAACGCCCTTAATATCTTAATTATGATCAACCGTTACTCTCGCCCTGAGATGGCGAACATTTGGAGTGAAGAAAATAAATACCGTGCTTGGCTTGAGGTGGAAATCTTGGCTGACGAGGCATGGGCTGAGTTGGGGGAAATCCCTAAGGAAGATGTGGCTTTGATTCGCGAGAAGGCGGACTTTGACATCGACCGTATTTTGGAAATTGAGCAGGAGACTCGCCACGATGTGGTTGCCTTCACACGTGCGGTTTCTGAGACTCTTGGCGAAGAGCGCAAGTGGGTCCACTACGGCTTGACTTCTACTGATGTGGTGGATACTGCCTACGGTTACCTCTACAAGCAGGCCAACGACATCATTCGTCGTGATCTTGAAAACTTCACCAACATCATCGCTGACAAGGCCAAGGAGCACAAGTTCACCATCATGATGGGTCGTACCCACGGTGTGCACGCTGAGCCTACAACCTTTGGGCTTAAATTGGCGACTTGGTACAGCGAAATGAAGCGCAATATCGAGCGTTTCGAGCATGCGGCTGCTGGTGTGGAAGCTGGTAAGATTTCTGGTGCGGTTGGTAACTTTGCCAACATCCCACCATTCGTAGAGCAATACGTCTGCGACAAATTGGGTATCCGTGCCCAAGAAATCTCTACACAGGTCCTTCCTCGTGACCTTCACGCTGAGTACTTTGCGGTTCTTGCCAGCATCGCAACTTCTATCGAACGTATGGCGACTGAGATTCGTGGTTTGCAAAAATCTGAACAACGCGAAGTAGAAGAATTCTTTGCCAAAGGTCAAAAAGGTTCATCTGCTATGCCTCACAAACGCAACCCTATCGGTTCTGAAAATATGACAGGTCTTGCGCGTGTTATCCGTGGTCATATGATTACAGCCTATGAAAACGTTGCTCTCTGGCACGAACGAGACATTTCCCACTCATCAGCTGAACGCATCATCACACCAGATACAACTATCTTGATTGACTACATGCTCAACCGCTTTGGAAATATTGTCAAGAACTTGACGGTCTTCCCAGAAAATATGATCCGCAATATGAACTCGACATTTGGTTTGATTTTCAGCCAACGTGCTATGTTGACCTTGATTGAAAAAGGGATGACCCGTGAGCAAGCCTATGACTTGGTACAACCAAAAACAGCCTACTCTTGGGACAACCAAGTAGACTTCAAACCACTGCTAGAAGCAGATCCAGAGGTGACATCACGCCTCACACAAGAAGAAATCGACGAGATCTTCAACCCTCTTTACTACACTAAACGAGTGGATGATATTTTTGAACGTCTTGGATTAGGATAATTAAAATAAAATCGAATTTCTATTACTCCATTTATAGGAGTAGCAGAACTTCGATTTTTCTTTTTTATTAAAGTGCTTTAGAAAAAAATAACCAATATTTTATAATATGTTGAATATAGAATAGTATACTGTGACTTCTAAAATATTACTAGAAATTGATTTGAATTTCCTAATCGATTTGTCCATATTCTATTTCAATCTACTATGTTATATAATAAGCATAGAAAAAGCCCAAGCGCTTAGGCTCAGGCTTTCTTCTTAGTGATCACGATCACATGAGATGAATTTAATCTTGTAATAATCAGATCGTTTGTAAGTTTCACTGTATCCTAAAACTTGACCAGTTGATTCGAGTTTGGTGATTTTAGTTTGTAGGACAGTAGGGAATTGTTCATCGACTCCGAGGACTGAAGCCGCATGTTCTGGAGTTGGAAAGACTATTTCGTTGATTTCTTCAAAGTGTTCATCATTCATGTGAATGTGGTAGTCTAACTTGAAACGGTTATAGATAGAACTATAGTATTCAAGGTTTGGATAATTTGCGTTGATATATTGTTCTGGGATGTAGGATGTATGGTAGATATAAACGACACCGTTTGATTCGCGGACACGTTCAATCTTGTAGTAGAATTGATCGCCGCGTAGACCCAATTTTTCCAAGTAAGCGAGTTTGTTTCCGCGTTCAATTGAAAGAACAGTTACCTTATCATCTTTAGCATTAAAGAGTTCAATATCTGAAAACTCTACAAGCTTGTGTTTGCGTGCACGTGAAACGAAGGTTCCTTTTCCTTGTTGGCGGACAATATAGCCATCTTTAGCAAGGTCGTTTAAGGCGCGGACAACTGTGATAGAACTGACATCGTACATTGAAATGAGCTCTGCTTCAGTGTAAAATTTATCTCCACTGCTAAACTGCCCAGAGATGATTTTATTTTTTAATTCGTCTTTTATGTATTGATATTTGGGAATTGCCATATTTTTACCTCTATTTTCCTTCTCCACAGAAAATTTTACCATAAAAGCGAAAAAAATAGTAGTCTTTTGAATAAAAAATTAGAAAAATAGTTTGAAAAATTAAGGTACATAAGCATTACTCATATTTTATAAATGTATTTTATACAAAATTATTTTAGGTTCCATATTCTGAATGTAAAGAGCGTTTGAAATGGGTCTGAAAATGTTTGAAACTAATTGAACGTGTGTATAATGGTAAAATTACAGTAAATATTCCGACAATTTCTATTGACAATTCAAACAGATTGGTTTATAATTACTATAACAACGAGTGAAAGCGCAAACTTTGCAATCAAAAGGTAGTTTTATGACACGATTTGAGATACGAGACGATTTCTATTTAGATGGGAAACCGTTCAAGATTTTGTCCGGCGCCATTCATTATTTTAGGGTTCCTCCAGAAGATTGGTATCATTCGCTCTATAACTTGAAGGCTCTTGGCTTTAATACGGTAGAGACTTATGTGGCTTGGAATTTACACGAGCCTCGTGAGGGTGAGTTTCACTTTGAAGGGGCTCTGGATTTGGAGAGGTTTCTTCAGACAGCACAAGATTTGGGTCTTTACGCTATCGTTCGTCCGTCACCATTCATCTGTGCGGAGTGGGAATTCGGTGGTTTACCAGCCTGGCTCTTAACCAAGGATATGAGGATTCGTTCATCAGATCCAGCCTATATTGAGGCTGTCGGTCGCTATTATGACCAGCTCTTACCACGATTGGTTCCACATCTGTTGGACAATGGTGGCAATATCCTCATGATGCAGGTTGAAAATGAGTATGGTTCTTACGGAGAAGATAAGGATTATCTGAGAGCAATTCGACAGCTAATGGAAGAGCGTGGCGTAACCTGTCCCCTCTTTACGTCAGATGGTCCATGGAGAGCTACTCTAAAAGCTGGAACCTTAATCGAAGATGACCTCTTTGTAACAGGAAACTTTGGTTCTAAGGCACCTTACAACTTTTCACAGATGCAGGAATTCTTTGATGAGCATGGTAAGAAATGGCCACTCATGTGTATGGAGTTCTGGGATGGCTGGTTCAATCGTTGGAAAGAACCGATTATCACACGGGATCCAAAAGAATTGGCAGATGCAGTTCGAGAGGTTTTGGAACAAGGCTCTATCAATCTCTACATGTTCCACGGTGGTACAAACTTTGGCTTCATGAATGGTTGCTCAGCTCGAGGAACTTTGGACTTGCCACAAGTTACATCTTATGATTACGATGCCCTTCTGGATGAAGAAGGAAATCCAACTGCTAAATATCTTGCAGTCAAGAAGATGATGGCGACACATTTCCCAGAGTATCCACAGTTGGAACCACTCTACAAAGAGAGTATGGAGTTGGATGCTATTCCACTAGTTGAAAAAGTTTCCTTGTTTGAAACCTTAGATAGCTTGTCAAGTCCGATAGAAAGTCTCTATCCTCAAAAGATGGAGGAGTTGGGACAAAGCTATGGCTACCTACTCTATCGAACAGAAACAAACTGGGATGCAGAAGAAGAAAGACTTCGTATCATTGATGGTCGAGATAGGGCCCAGCTGTATGTCGATGGTCAGTGGGTTAAAACCCAATATCAGACAGAGATTGGGGAAGATATTTTCTATCAAGGTGAAAAGAAAGCGTTATCTAGGATTGATATATTGATAGAAAATATGGGGCGTGTCAACTATGGGCATAAGTTCTTAGCGGATACGCAACGTAAGGGAATTCGGACAGGGGTTTGTAAGGATTTGCATTTCTTACTAAACTGGAAACACTATCCACTCCCACTAGACAATCCTGAGAAAATTGATTTTTCAAAAGGATGGACTCAAGGACAACCAGCCTTTTATGCTTATGACTTTACAGTCCAAGAGCCAAAAGATACTTACCTAGACTTGTCTGAGTTTGGTAAGGGAGTTGCCTTTGTCAATGGGCAGAATCTAGGACGTTTTTGGAACGTCGGCCCAACACTCTCGCTTTATATTCCTCATAGCTATCTCAAGGAAGGTGCCAACCGCATCATCATCTTTGAAACAGAGGGCCAATATAAAGAAGAGATTCATTTAACTCGTAAACCTACACTAAAACACATAAAGGGGGAAAACTTATGACAATTGTAGGATGCCGTATCGATGGACGTTTGATCCACGGACAAGTAGCCAATCTTTGGGCTGGGAAACTAAATGTTTCACGTATTATGGTTGTAGATAACGAAGTTGTCAACAATGACGTTGAAAAGAGTGGTTTGAAACTTGCGACACCACCAGGTGTAAAATTGAGTATTTTGCCAGTTGAGAAAGCCGCAGCCAATATTCTTGCTGGTAAATACGATAGCCAACGTCTCTTTATCGTGGCTCGTAAGCCAGACCGCTTCCTTGGTTTGGTAGAAGCAGGTGTACCACTTGAAACCCTTAATGTTGGGAATATGTCTCAAACACCAGAAACTCGTTCTATTACACGTTCTATCAACGTAGTGGACAAGGATGTGGAAGACTTCCGCAAACTAGCAGAAAAAGGTGTTAAACTTACTGCTCAAATGGTTCCAAATGATCCAATTTCAGACTTTTTGAGCTTATTAAAATAGGAAAAAATTTTTTAGGAGGTCATTGTTATGATACAATGGTGGCAAATTTTACTTCTCACTTTGTACTCAGCTTATCAAATCTGTGATGAGTTGACGATCGTTTCATCTGCAGGTTCTCCTGTATTTGCTGGTTTCATTACTGGTTTAATCATGGGAGATGTGACTACTGGTTTGCTTATCGGTGGTAACTTGCAACTGTTCGTTCTTGGGGTTGGTACCTTCGGTGGTGCTTCTCGTATCGACGCAACTTCTGGTGCGGTTCTTGCGACAGCCTTCTCTGTTTCACAAGGAATTGATGCACCGCTTGCAATTACTACAATCGCTGTACCAGTAGCAGCTCTCTTGACTTACTTCGACGTTCTTGGACGTATGACTACTACCTTCTTCGCTCACCGTGTGGATGCTGCAATCGAACGCTATGACTATAAAGGTATTGAACGCAACTACTTACTTGGTGCGATTCCGTGGGCTCTATCTCGTGCCCTTCCAGTCTTCTTTGCCCTTGCTTTTGGTGGTGAATTTGTACAAGGCGTAGTAGACTTCGTTACAGAATACCAATGGGTTGCAGATGGTTTGACACTTGCAGGACGTATGCTTCCAGGTCTTGGATTTGCAATCTTGCTTCGTTACCTTCCAGTTAAACGTAACCTTCACTACCTTGCTATGGGATTTGGTTTGACAGCTATGTTGACTGTTCTTTACTCATATGTAACAGGTCTTGGTGGCGCTGTTGCTGGTATCGTAGGTACTCTTCCTGCTGAAGTTGCTGAAAAAATTGGTTTCGTGAACAACTTCAAAGGTTTGTCTATGATTGGTATCTCTATCGTAGGTATCTTCCTTGCAGTGCTTCACTTCAAAAATAGCCAAAAAGTAGCTGTAGCAGCACCTTCTACACCATCAGAAAGTGGGGAAATCGAAGATGACGAATTCTAATTACAAACTAACAAAAGAAGATTTTAATCAAATCAACAAACGTAGCTTGTTTACTTTCCAATTAGGTTGGAACTACGAACGTATGCAAGCTTCTGGTTACCTTTACATGATCTTGCCTCAATTGCGTAAAATGTATGGTGATGGAACTCCTGAATTGAAAGAAATGATGAAAGTTCATACTCAATTCTTCAATACTTCACCATTCTTCCATACCATTATCGCTGGTTTTGACCTTGCCATGGAAGAAAAAGATGGTGTAGGTTCAAAAGACGCCGTTAACGGTATCAAGACAGGTTTGATGGGACCATTCGCTCCTCTTGGGGATACAATCTTTGGTTCACTTGTACCTGCTATCATGGGGTCAGTCGCAGCAACTATGGCTATCGCTGGTCAACCTTGGGGTATCTTCCTTTGGATTGCAGTTGCAGTAGCGTATGACATCTTCCGTTGGAAACAGTTGGAATTTGCCTACAAAGAAGGGGTTAACCTTATCAACAACATGCAAAGTACTTTGACAGCTTTGATTGACGCTGCATCTGTACTTGGTGTCTTCATGATGGGTGCTCTTGTAGCAACAGTGATTAACTTTGAAATTTCTTACAAGTTGCCAATCGGTGAAAAGATGATTGATTTCCAAGACATCTTGAACCAAATCTTCCCACGTTTGCTTCCAGCAATCTTTACTGCCTTTATCTTCTGGTTGCTTGGTAAGAAAGGTATGAACTCTACTAAAGCTATCGGTATTATTATCGTACTTGCTTTGGTTCTTTCTGCCCTTGGTCACTTTGCACTTGGAATGTAATTTTTATGGCGAAATCATTGATTTTGGTGAGCCATGGTCGCTTCTGTGAAGAGCTTAAAGGTAGTACGGAAATGATTATGGGCCCACAAGACAACATTCATACAGTAGCTCTTCTTCCAGAAGATGGGCCAGAAGACTTTACTGCAAAATTCGAAGCTGCTATTGAAGGATTGGATGATTTCCTAGTCTTTGCGGATCTTCTCGGTGGGACACCTTGTAACGTGGTAAGCCGTTTGATTATGGAAGGTCGTGACATCGAACTTTACGCAGGGATGAATCTTCCAATGGTGATTGAATTTATCAATGCGAGCCTTACAGGCGCAGATGCGGACTATAAGAACCGTGCTGCAGAAAGCATTGTGAAAGTTAATGACCTGTTAGCGGGCTTCGATGATGACGAAGATGAATAAGATGTGACAACGTGAACATCGTCAGAACAACTTATATAGAATATACATGGGAATGGGGCTTACTCCCATTCCCATATTTGATAGAAAAAGAGGAACTCAATGCTACATTATACAAAAGAAGACTTGATCGAATTGGGTGCAGAAATCACTACACGTGAAATCTACCAACAGCCTGACGTATGGAAAGAAGCTTTTGAATCTTATCAAGCAAAAGGTGAAGAAATTGCAGCCTTCCTACAAGGGATTGCTGATAAACATGACTATATCAAGGTTATTTTGACAGGTGCTGGGACTTCTGCTTATGTGGGAGATACCTTGGTGCCTTACTTTAAGGAAGTCTATGACGAACGCAAATGGAATTTCAATGCTATTGCGACCACAGATATTGTTGCCAATCCAGAAACTTATTTGAAAAAAGATGTGGCAACTGTCCTAGTATCTTTTGCTCGCAGCGGAAATTCACCTGAAAGTGTGGCGACTGTTGATTTGGCCAAGGCCTTGGTGGATGAGCTTTACCAAGTGACGATTACGTGTGCAACGGACGGTAAATTGGCTCTTCAAGCCCACGGTGATGACCGTAATCTCTTGCTCTTGCAACCAGCTGCTTCTAATGACGCTGGATTTGCTATGACCTCTAGCTTTACGTCTATGATGTTGACAGCTCTCTTGGTCTTTGATCCTACAGAATTTGCTGTGAAAGCTGAACGTTTTGAAGTTGTATCTAGTCTTGCCCGTAAAATCCTAGACAATCCAGAAGATGTCAAAGAACTTGTTGACCTAGACTTTAACCGTGTCATCTACCTTGGTGCAGGTCCTTTCTTTGGACTTGCTCATGAAGCTCAGCTCAAGATTTTGGAATTGACAGCTGGCCAAGTGGCGACCATGTATGAAAGTCCAGTTGGCTTCCGTCACGGTCCAAAATCTCTGATCAACGAAGATACAGTTGTCTTGGTCTTTGGGACAACGACAGACTACACTCGTAAGTACGACTTGGACTTGGTTCGTGAGGTTGCTGGTGACCAGATTGCTCGTCGTGTTGTGCTTTTGAGTGATCAAGCCTTTGGTCTTGAAAATGTCAAAGAAGTGGCCCTTGGTTGTGGCGGTGTCTTGAATGATATTTACCGTGTCTTCCCTTACATCGTTTATGCTCAACTCTTTGCCCTATTGACTTCACTTAAGGTCGAAAATAAACCAGATACACCGTCTCCTACTGGTACAGTAAACCGTGTGGTACAAGGTGTTATCATCCACGAATATCAAAAGTAAGACAGTGTTTATGAATTCTTGATAAAGGAGTTTGTAAATCATACAAGTAAACCATAGATTGTCAATTCGCTTTCTATGGTTTGTTTGATTGAGAGAAATAGTAAAAGGAGAACAGAATGAAAGCATACACAGAGCGTGTGTTTGGAAATGTTGAGGGACAAGATGTCTTGGCCTATCGATTTGAGACGGACGGTGGTTACCAACTTGAGGTTATGACTTATGGTGCGACCATCTTGCGTTATGTCACACCTGACAAGGATGGAAATTTTGCCAATGTTATCTTGGGATTTGATGATTTTGCTAGCTATGTAGGTAATAGTCCCAAGCATGGAGCAAGTGTAGGTCCTATGGCGGGTCGTATTGCAGGTGCGACATTTGAGCTCAATGGTAAGATCTATGACCTTGAAGTCAACAATGCTAGCAACTGTAACCACAGTGGTTCAACTGGTTGGGATTCCAGCTTGTTTGAAGTTGTAGAAGTAAGTAATCATGGCTTGACCCTCTACACAGAGCGTACAGATGGGACAGGAGGATTTCCTGGGAATCTCAAGATCTGGATTAGTTATCACTTGGAAGAAACTGGTGCCTACGAAATTAGCTACAAGGTAACAACTGATCAGGATACGCTGGTCAATCCGACCAACCACAGCTATTTTAACTTGTCTGGTGATTTCACGCAGACGATTGACCGTCATGTCTTCCAACTAAACACAGAGGGTATTTATCCAATCGCTCCCGATGGTGTTCCGGCCAAAACTCCAGATGTAAATCGTGATGTGGTCAAACACATCTACAATGGTGCCTTGTTGAAAGACATCTTTGCAGAAGAAGATGAGCAAATCCAGCTGGTATCTGGTTTGGATCACCCATTTGCTCTTCCTGCAGGTCATGACAATGCTGGTTTCCTTTATGACCAAAACTCAGGCCGCTTCCTGCTTTTCAAGACAGAGTCTCCTTGCTTTGTAGTCTACACAGCAAACTTTGTGGATGAGAGTGTCATCATAGGAGGTCAGCCAATGGTACAGCACAATGGGATTGCCCTTGAAGCGCAGGCTTTACCAGATGCCATTCACAGTGACTTCAAAGACCAAGTCATCCTTAAAGCTGGTCAAACCTTCACTAGTAAGACACGTTATGAACTTGTTGTGAAATAAAGAATCATTGCGCCTACTTTTGGAATTTAGGAATAGGTAAGCAAAGACAAATAGTAGGAAAATATGATATAATTAAACGTTGAAAGGTATCTGTTAAGATAATATTCAAACTACAATAAGGAGTAAGAAAGAAATGAAGAAAATTGTATTTGCTAGTGCCTTGGCTTTGACTTTGGCAGGAGCAGTTTTGACAAATGATGTTTTTGCGAACGACAGACTGGTTGCAACGCAATCTGCTGATGGTAATGTATTGACCTCAGAGGTGCTAAAACCTTCTAGTGGCAATGTTTTGGTTGGAATCAAGGGAGAATTTTTGCCTCCTCATCAACAATCTATTTTAGATGCTATCAATAAAATTCGTAAAGAAGCAGCCGACGAAGGTTTGGTAGATAAGTATGTTCCTGTCAAATGGTCAGTTGACCATGAGAAAACGGCTTTTGTACGCGCTGCTGAGGTATCTGTTGCGCTGAAGGCTGAACGTCTTTCCAGTAAAAACAACTGGACTGCCTTTCCATCTGGTAATAGCCTAAGTGGAGAAGCTTTAGATTTGAATCCTGATGGATTTCTAAAAGCAATTGAAAACTGGCATGCTGAAAAGGCGCAATATGTGGCGAAAAAGAAAGATAAAACATCAAAAGAATTTTCATCTTATTATGAGAACTTGATTAACCCTAAATTTACCCATGTGGGTCTTGCTGCTTTTAAAAATGCAGCTAGTCCTCAGAAGGCAGCAACGGTTGCTCTGGCTCTAGGAACTACGACTTCTTCAGAGGAATTGGCTGGTGGATATGGTTCTGCTGTTCAGTACACAGAAGTGACTGCCTCAAACCTTTCAACAGTTAAAAGTAAAGCTATAGTTGTAGAAACACCGCTGAAAGATTTCAGAAAATCCACATCTGATCAGTCTGGCTGGGTGCAGTCTAATGGCAAGTGGTATTTTTATGAGTCTGGTGATGTGAAGACAGGCTGGTTGAAAACAGGTGGTCAATGGTACTACTTGAATGATCTAGGTGTCATGCAGACTGGATTTGTAGAAGTTGATGGATCGGTGTATTATCTAAGTAACTCAGGTGCTATGTTTACAGGCTGGGGAACAGATGGTAGCAGATGGTTCTACTTTGATGGCTCAGGAGCTATGAAAACAGGCTGGTACAAGGAAAATGGTACCTGGTATTACCTTGATGAAGAAGGGATCATGAAGACGGGCTGGTTTAAAGTAGGTCAACACTGGTACTATGCAAATGGTTCAGGCGCTTTGGCCGTTAGCACAACAACACCAGATGGTTACCGTGTCAATGCTAATGGTGAATGGGTAAGCTAGGCTGAAAATAGCAAGTCATAGGTAAATTATTCATCTTACTAGCAAAAAGAATGAACGATAAGAAAGAGGTTGATGGCAAACATTGACCTCTTTTTTGGAGTGTCTCGAGTCAGTTGCTACTAGCTGAAAACAAGGGCGAGTCACCATCTATCGCAAATATACCACAGTTATCACTAGACTATTCCTAATTCAAAAATCAACCTTTTGATATATGGAAATGTGAGTTTTATCTGCAATCGAAAAGCAAATACACACCTTGTCTTTGAAGTCAAGTGAGTATAAAAGAGAAACTCTAAGGGAGAGAATGTAAAGAAATACAAAAGTTTTCAAAACGATTTTCATAAAAACTTTGATAAAACAAATAAAATTCCGAACGAAAATGTAACACAATTGTAATATAAAACACTTGACAAGTATTTACGGGGGGGGGGTATACTTAATATAGTATAGTCTGAAAATGATTATCAGAAAAGAGGTAAATTTAGATGAATAAGAAAAAAATGATTTTAACAAGTCTAGCCAGTGTCGCTATCTTAGGGGCTGGTTTTACTACGGTTCAACCGTTATTAGTTGTAAACGCTGACGAAAATGCTACTCAACCAGCTGTACCAAAAGTTATTCAAGATGCTCAATCGGATGCTGATAAAGCGGATGCTAAAGTTAAAGAACTTGAGAAAAAAGTAGCTGATAAAACAACAGAAGCTACAACAGCAAACACTAAATTAGAAACAGAGAAAAAAGAAGCTGCTGATGCTAATCAAGCAAAAGCTGATGCTGAAACAGCAAAAACTGATGCAGAAAAAGCTAAATCTACTGCAGACGAAGAATTAGCTACTGCTAAAGATAAAGCCGCGGAAGCTGATACTAAAGCCAAAGAAGAAGCTGATAAAGAAGCTGCTAAGAAAAAAGAGGAAGCTGATACTAAAAAACAAATCTCAGACGCTTTAGATAAATTATTAGCAGATGGTGAAAAAGCTATCAATGAAAACGCAAAAATCATTGATAAAGAAAAAGCTATTAAAGAATTCAAAGAAAAAATTGGGAAAGAAGACCTATTAGCTGCAATCGAAGCAGGTGAAATCTCAATTGATGATATTGCTGCTGAGTTAAACGACGATGCTGCAAAAGCTGAGGCGAACGAAGTTGCTGATAAAAAAATGCGCGATAAAGAGCAAGCCGCTGGATCAACAACTATGGAGGCTGGTGCTACAGCTGTACAACCAAAAGAGAAAAAAGCTATCACTTCTGACTCTGATCTAAAATCAAAACTTGATGAAGCTGAAAAAGCAGACGCTGCTCGTCCACAATCAGAAAAACTTCAAGACAAAGCTGATCAATTAGAAGATGGACTTGATCGTTTAGAGAAACAATATGACGAAGCTAAAAAAGTAACTGATGAAAAGGCTGCTGTTTTAGCAAAACAAGAAAAAGCTCTTAAAGAAGCTAAAGAGGCAGCTGATATCGTTGAAGAATACAAATTTGAAGATGGTATCGTTAGCCCATTAAAAAATGTGGTAATAGAAATCGAAAAAACTCACAAAGAAGCTTTAGCTGAATTTGAAGAAGCTTATACAGCTACTGCATACTACGCAGAACAAGGTAAAGAGCTAGAAGCAGAGTACAATAAAACAGTTGCTGCTGTGAAAGTTGCTAAAGAAGAAGAAGCTAAAAATCCTAAGTCAGCAGAAAAACCTGTAGAAAAACCAAAAGTAAAAACAGAAGCTGAAAAAGCTGCTGAAGCTAAAGCTGAAGCTGATAAAAAAGTAACGGAGGCAGAGGCTAAAGTTAAAGAAGCTGAAGCAAAAGTTAAGGAAACAACTAAAGCTCTTGAAGAAGCTACATCTAAGGCTGCTAACGAAAACGCTGATGTCCAACCTGCTGAAACAGCAAAAACTGAAGCTGAAACAGCAAAAGCTAATGCAGAAGCTGAATTAGCTAAAGCTAAAGAAGCAGCTGAAAAAGCAAAACAAAAAGTTGAAGAACTTAAAAAAGAAGAGGCAGATAACTTAAACGATCTTAAAGCATCTTTAGATGAACTTGAAAAAGAAGCTGAAGCTAAAATCAATGCAAATGATAAAATCACTGACAAAGCTAAAGCTCTTGAAGAAGCTAAAGCTGCTATCGGTAAAGAAGATTTATTAAAAGCTGTTAACGAAGGTATTCTTTCAGCAACTGAAGCTGTTAAAGAAATCAAAGATGATTTCGCTAAAGCTGAAGCTGCCAAAGATCAAGATCCTCAAGCTGATAACATTGGAGCCGCAACTCCAACTATCCAAGATGGAGATAAAGTTTCTGAAGCAGATAAAAAAGTATTTGCTGACGCAGACAAGAAAACAGCAGATGAAGAAGCTGCTCGTCCTGAATCAGAAAAACTTCAAGAAAAAGCTGATCAATTACTTAAAGAAATTAATTATTTAACTGGGATTGCTGATAAAGATAAAGCAGATGCCGATGTTAAATTTGAAAAACTGAAAAAAGCTAGAGAAACTCTATTAGAAGCTAGACAAGCTCTTAGAGCAGCAGAAGAAGCTAATTCTAAACCTGAAGTTATTAAAGCATTGAAGAAAGTTGTTTATAACCTAAGATTAGATCGCGACACTGCAAAACAAGATTTAGATAAATCTACAAAACCGTTAGAAGCTTACACAGTTGCAATCAACAAACTTACTGACGAGTACAATCAAACTCTTAAAGATTTAGAAGCAGCTAAGAACAAAGAAGCTGAAAAACCTACTGAGCCAACTCAACCAGAAAAGCCAGCTGAAGAAGCTCCAGCCCCAGAGCAACCAACTGAGCCAACTCAACCAGCTCCAGCTCCTCAACCAGAGAAAACAGATGATCAAAGAGCTGAAGAAGACTACGCTCGTAAATCAGAAGAAGCATATAACCGCTTGACTCAACAGCAACCTCCAAAAACTGAAAAACCAGCTGAAATTCCAGCAAAACCAGAGAAACCAGCTGAACCAGCTGAACCAGCTCCAGCTCCATCCTCAGATCAACCAGCACAACCTTCTGTTCCTGCAAGACCATCTAATCCGACATATGTCCCTTCATACTCTTCATATGTTCCATCATACAGCTCATATTCTGTAGTGGCACCAGCTAAACCAGCCGCTCCAAAAACAGGTTGGAAACAAGAAAACGGTATGTGGTACTTCTACAATACTGATGGTTCAATGGCGACAGGATGGCTACAAGACAATGGCTCATGGTACTACCTCAACAGCAATGGCGCTATGGCGACAGGATGGCTCCAATACAATGGCTCATGGTACTACCTCAACGCTAACGGCGCTATGGCAACAGGTTGGGCTAAAGTCAACGGCTTATGGTACTACCTAAACGCTAATGGTTCAATGGCAACAGGTTGGCTTAAAGATGGAGGTACTTGGTACTATCTTGAAGCGTCAGGTGCTATGAAAGCAAGCCAATGGTTCAAAGTATCAGATAAATGGTACTATGTCAATGGCTCAGGTGCCCTTGCAGTCAACACAACTGTAGATGGCTATAGAGTCAATGCCAATGGTGAATGGGTTAACTAAACCTAATGTAACTAGTTAATACTAACTTCCTGTAAGAATCCTTTAAAGTATTCCCTACAAATACCATATCCTTTCAGTAGATAATATACTCTTGTAGGAAGTTTAGATTAAAAAATAACTCTGTAATCTCTAGCCGGATTTATGGGCTCTATAATATTTGTAGTGGGTAAATCCCCTATAGATATTATGGCTCTTTGTCAACTGTAGTGGGTTGAAGTCAGCTAAGCTCGAGAAAGGACAAATTTCGTCCTTTCTTTTTTGATGTTCAGAGCGATAAAAATCCGTTTTTTGAAGTTTTCAAAGTTCCGAAATCCAAAGGCATTGCGCTTGATAAGCTTAATGAGATTATTAGTGGCTTCCAATTTTGCGTTAGAATAGTGTAGTTGAAGGGCATTGACAATCTTTTCTTTATCCTTTAGAAAGGTTTTAAAGACAGTCTGAAAAAGAGGATGAACCTGCTTTAGATTGTCCTCAATAAGTCCGAAAAATTTGTCTGGCTCCTTGTTCTGGAAGTGAAAAAGTAAGAGCTGATAGAGATTGTAGTGGTGTTTCAAGTCTTCTGAATAGCTCAAAAGCTTGTCAAGAATCTCTTTATTCGTTAAGTGCATACGAAAAGTAGGGCGATAAAAACGTTTATCGCTGAGTTTACGACTATCCTGTTGAATGAGTTTCCAGTAGCGTTTAATAGCCTTGTATTCATGGGATCTTCGTTCAAACTGATTCATAATTTGGACACGGACACGACTCATAGCACGGCTAAGATGTTGCACAATGTGAAAGCGATCCAGAACGATTTTAGCGTTTGGAAAAAGTCGCCTAGCTAAGTCATAATAAGGACTAAACATATCCATAGTAATAATTTTCACTCGACATCGGACGACCCTATCATATTTAAGAAAGTGATCTCGAATGACGGCTTGTGTTCTACCCTCAAGAACAGTGATGATATTGAGCTTATCAAAATCTTGCGCAATGAAACTCATCTTTCCCTTGGTAAAGGCATACTCATCCCAAGACATAATCTCAGGCAGATGTTTAAAATTACACTCAAAGTGGAAGTCATTGAGCTTTCGAATGACAGTTGAAGTTGAAATGGCCAGCTGATGAGCAATATCGGTCATAGAAGTCTTTTCAATCAACTTTTGCGCAATTTTTTGGTTGATAATACGAGGAATTTGGTGATTTTTCTTGACGATAGAAGTTTCAGCGACCATCATTTTTGAACAGTGATAGCACTTGAATCGACGCTTTCTAAGGAGAATTCTAGTAGGCATACCAGTCGTTTCGAGGTAAGGAATTTTCGACGGTTTTTGAAAGTCATATTTCTTCATTTGACTTCCGCACTCAGGGCAAGATGGGGCGTCGTAGTCCAGTTTGGCGATGATTTCCTTGTGTGTATCCTTATTGATGATGTCTAGAATTTGGATATTAGGGTCTTTAACCTACACAGGTGGGGATATCTACATCAACGGCGAAAAACAAACTGATATTGTCAATTCTATGCCTGGGGGCGGTGGACCAAATGGAGGTCCTCAAGGCGGCGGCCCAGCCCCTGGCGGACGAGGATAAACAAAAACGAGGCTGGGCAAGAAGTCTTTGAAATCAGACAAACGCATAGTATCAGGTCTTGAGAAACCTTGGTACTATGCGTTTTATTGTGGGGAGATTTACTTCATTTTCTCCTGAAGTCGACTTTTTGCCCAACCTCGTTTTGTCCTGCTATTTGAGTTGTTCTACTTGACTCCAAGTAAAAAAGGAGTATAATGTTGTAATAAATAAAGTTACAATAAAAAAGAACAAAGGAGAAATAGATGACCTACGCATACAATAGTAAGATTTATTTGGCAGAGGCTGTTTTAAATGTTAAGGACTTGGCAAGTCAGACTGCCTTCTATCATCAGATTCTAGGCTTGGAAATCCTTTCTCAGACAGAATCTGAAAGTATTTTAGGAGCTGGTGGAAAGGCTTTGGTTCATTTACTGAAAACAGACAGGCTAGAGGAGGGGCAAGATCACTATGATCTCTATCACCTAGCTATCCTTTTACCAAGTCGTGAGGATTTGGCAAATCTGTTTAAGCATATAGCAGAGCTGCAAATTCAGCTAGTCGGTGGGGCGGATCATGGCTACAGTGAAGCAATCTATCTGGAAGATTTAGAAGGGAATGGGATTGAAATTTATCGGGATAAGCCTGTAGAGGACTGGGATATTCGTGAGGATGGGCGCATTGTCGGAGTGACCGAAGCCTTATCTGCTCAAGAAATATATGAGATGGGACGTAAAGTAGAACCTTTTGAGATAGCCTCTACTACGCGCATGGGGCATATCCATCTTTCCGTCAGGGATAGTCAAGTAGCAAGCCAGTTTTATCAAAAGGTTTTAGGACTAGAGGATAAATTCAGTGTGCCTAGCGCTAGTTGGATTGCGTCTGGGGATTATCATCATCATTTAGCAGTCAACGAGTGGGGAGGAAAAAGGCTAGCCAGAAGTGAACAAGGATTACCTGGCTTGGCCTACTATGTCATTGAAGTCGCAAGCAAAGAAGAACTGTTAACGATTGCTGGAAGAGGACAAGAAGTTGAAGCGCCAATCAAGTGGCTGACATCAACTCAGTTAGAAGTGACAGACCCAGATGGAATTGTGACCCGTATCCGCTTAGCTAGATAGGATGTGATAAAGACCAGCATCTCATACTCAATGAAAATCAAAGAGCAAACTAGGAAACTAGCCGCAGGCTGCTCAAAACACTGTCTTGAGGTTGTAGATAAGACTGACGAAGTCAGCTCAAGACACTGTTTTGAGGTTGCAGATAGAACTGACGAAGTCAGCTCAAAACACCGTTTTGAGGTTGCAGATAGAACTGACGAAGTCAGTAACATATATACGGCAAGGCGACGTTGACGCGGTTTGAAGAGTATAAAATGTAGAAAATGCTCCTTATCGTAGTCAGATATGTAGAAAATTTGATATGATAGTAGGGAATAAGGAGAAGAACACAATGACTAGTGAATACCAGAAAATGATTGCAGGAGAGGTTTACCGTCCATCGGATCCAGAACTGCGTGCCTTGGCTCAAGCTTCTCGCCAAAAACAGGCTGCCTTTAACAAGGAAGAAGACCCCTTAAAGGGAGCTGAAATCATTAAGGCTTGGTTTGGCTCGACTGGGAAAAATCTTTATGTCAATCCACGCCTAGTGGTCGATTAAGGAGTCAATATCCATCTAGGGGAAAATTTTTATTCTAACTGGAACTTGACCATGCTGGATGTTTGTCCGATTCGTATTGGAGACAATGCCATGATTGGTCCCAACTGTCAGTTCCTGACTCCACTTCATCCGCTGGATCCACATGAGCGTAATTCAGGTATTGAGTACGGTAAGCCTATCACAATCGGAGACAATTTCTGGGCTGGTGGTGGCGTCATTGTCCTGCCTGGAGTCACACTTGGAAATAATGTCGTCGCAGGAGCAGGGGCAGTGATTACCAAGTCCTTTGGGGACAATGTTGTATTAGCTGGCAACCCTGCGCGCGTGATTAAGGAGATATCTGTGGAATAGAAGTAAAAAGGAACAGCGGGTGTTGTTTTTTTCTATCATTCTCTTGTTCTTCAATAATGGAGAAAAAGGGAGTGGAGATAAAAACTTCTTCTACATTTTTACCCGGTTCACATTCACCTACTCTATATCTTAGCAAGTCTGCTTCATTAAGCAATTGCAAAGCATCTTGTAATTGGGATGCTTTTTGATACAAGAAGTATTAGTGTAGGAGAGAGTTTTTGTGGATGACTAGATGATATCAATGATTTTTCTATTTATTTTCAGTCAAAGATGATACAATAGTAAGGTCGCAAACACTAGACTGCGCAGGCAGGAGGTGATCTTATGTGCGTTTTCATCGAACTTGTCTTGCTACCTATTCTTGCTGGTACACTAGCGAATGTCTTATCGGAGTGGCTTATCCGATTTGTAGCAAGCAAATGCGACAAGAAAAAGAAATAGCTTGAGCGCCTTGAGCAAGCGCAAAAAAACACCACTGGCGGCAACCGGTGGTGTTTTCTTATGTGCTTATTTCATCGAACTTTTAAGCAAGTCCATTGTACCATTAAAAAGAGTCTCTGTCAAAAATATTGTTATTGTATTGTTTCTCTCCTCAGTTCATCAGCCCCTCCTTGACACTCCGTCAATTTTTGATACAATAGTACAAAATTAGAGGAGGCAGGCTATGATTCAGAAACATGCGATTCCTATTTTAGAGTTTGATGACAATCCCCAAGCGGTCCTTATGCCAACGCATGAGAGGTTGGATTTGCAGTTGCCAAAGAAGTGTGTCTATGCTTTCTTAGGTGAGGAGATTGACCGCTATGCGAGGGAAGTAGGGGCCAACTGTGTCGGTGAATTTATTTCTGCCACCAAGACCTATCCAGTCTATGTCATCAACTATAAGGGTGAGGAGGTCTGCCTGGCTCAGGCTCCTGTCGGCTCCGCTCCAGCAGCCCAGTTTATGGATTGGTTGATTGGCTATGGTGTGGAGCAGATTATTTCCACAGGTACCTGTGGTGTGCTAGCCGATATAGAGGAAAATGCCTTTCTAGTCCCTGTTCGCGCTCTGCGAGATGAAGGAGCCAGTTACCACTATGTGGCACCTTCTCGTTATATGGAAATGCAGCCAGAGGCTATTGCTGCCATTGAGCGAGTTTTGGAAACCAGAGAGATTCCTTATGAAGAAGTCATGACCTGGTCTACAGACGGTTTTTACCGAGAAACGGCTGAAAAGGTGGTTTATCGTAAGGAAGAAGGCTGTGCTGTTGTGGAGATGGAGTGTTCTGCGCTTGCGGCAGTAGCGCAATTTCGTGGGGTTCTCTGGGGTGAATTGTTGTTCACAGCAGATTCCCTAGCTGACTTGGACCAGTACGATAGTCGTGACTGGGGCTCGGAAGCTTTTGATAAGGCGCTAGAACTGAGTTTAGCAAGTGTTCACCTCCTTTAGTTGTGCTGACAAAAGGTCTGCTTTATCATAAAATGTCTAGCTCATACTTTGCGAAAATAGTGTTAAACGAGGTCATCTTCCTCTTTTTGGACGCATGTTGAGATTGGGAAAAATCTTTAAAATCAGAAAAACGCATCATATCAGGTGATGAAAACTTTGATACTATGCGTTTTTATTGTGGTAATATGAAATAAAATCTCAACAAATTGATTAGGTAAGTTACATCAATTTCTAGTAATGTTTGAGAAGTTGTAGCCTACTATTTCAGATTCAAAATGGTGTGTTTCATTTTCTCCTGAAAAGCATAAGAGTAGCTGGCGTTAAAAGCTCCTGTCTTGCTTTTTTGATCTATAGTCACATCTATCAAGTATTGTTCTTGCCTAGGCTATCAACAAAAAGGTGGCATTTTTTAGGTTTGGTGTTAGTGGATTTTGCCTTATCCTATCTAAGTCATTTCGAGCTTTTTATGGTACAATGGAAACATGTTATTCAAATTATCTAAGGAAAAAATAGAGCTAGGCTTATCTCGTTTATCGCCAGCCCGTCGTATTTTTTTGAGTTTTGCCTTGGTCATTTTACTAGGCTCTCTTCTTTTGAGCTTGCCTTTTGTCCAAGTTGAAAGCTCACGAGCGACTTATTTTGATCATCTCTTTACAACTGTATCCATGGTCTGTGTGACAGGTCTTTTTACCCAGCCTGTCGCTGACACCTACAATATTTGGGGTCAGCTCATTTGTATGTTCTTGATTCAGATTGGTGGTCTGGGGCTCATGACCTTTATTGGGGTTTTCTATATCCAGAGCAAGCAAAAGCTTAGTCTTCGTAGCCGTGCAACTATTCAGGATAGTTTTAGTTATGGAGAGACTCGATCTTTGAGAAAGTTTGTCCATTCTATTTTTCTCACAACTTTTTTGGTTGAAGGTTTGGGAGCTCTATTCCTCAGTTTTCGTTTTGTTCCTCAACTTGGCTGGGGGCGCGGTCTCTTTAGTGCTATTTTTCTAGCTATATCCGCCTTCTGTAATGCAGGTTTTGATAATTTTGGAAGTACGAGCTTGATTGCTTTTCAGACTGATCCCTTGGTCAATCTGGTCATCGCAGGCTTGATTATTACAGGTGGTCTTGGATTTATGGTCTGGTTTGACCTTGCTACGCATATAGGGAAAAAGAAAAAAGGGCGCCTGCATTTTCACACCAAACTGGTTTTATTACTGACGGTGGGGCTACTAGCTTTTGGGACGGTGAGCAGTCTCGTTCTTGAATGGAACAATGCAGGGACGATTGGCAATCTCCCTGTTGCAGATAAGGTCTTGGTCAGCTTTTTCCAAACTGTCAGCATGAGAACGGCTGGTTTTGGGACAATTGATTACAGCATGGCTCGTCCTGTTACCTTATTGATTTATATCTTGCAGATGTTTCTAGGTGGGGCTCCAGGAGGGACAGCTGGGGGGCTCAAGATTACCACATTTTTTGTCCTCTTGGTCTTTGCACGAAGTGAGCTTCTAGGCTTACCTCATGCCAATGTCGCTCGACGGACGATTGCGCCACGAACAGTTCAAAAATCCTTTAGTGTCTTTATTATCTTTTTGATGACCTTCTTGCTGGGCTTGATTTTACTAGGGATCACAGTCAAGGGAAATCCTCCCTTTATCCACCTCATATTTGAAACCATTTCTGCTCTTGGGACAGTCGGAGTGACGGCAAATTTAACTCCAGATTTAGGGAAATTAGCTCTAAGTGTGATTATGGTTCTCATGTTTATCGGACGAATTGGTCCCTTGACCCTGCTGGTCAGTCTAGCAGATTACCATCCAGAAAAGAAAGATATGATTCACTATATGAAAGCAGATATTAGTATTGGTTAAGAAAGGAAAGAGCATGTCAGATCGTACGATTGGAATTTTAGGCTTGGGAATTTTTGGGAGTAGTGTCCTAGCTGCCCTAGCCAAGCAGGATATGAATATTATCGCTATTGATGACCACGCAGAGCGCATCAATCAGTTTGAGCCAGTTTTGGCGCGTGGAGTGATTGGTGACATCACAGATGAAGAATTATTGAGATCAGCAGGGATTGATACCTGCGATACCGTTGTAGTCGCGACAGGTGAAAATCTGGAGTCGAGTGTGCTTGCGGTTATGCACTGTAAGAGTTTGGGGGTACCGACTGTTATTGCCAAGGTCAAAAGTCATACTGCTAAGAAAGTGCTGGAAAAGATTGGAGCTGACTCGGTTATCTCGCCAGAGTATGAAATGGGGCAGTCTCTAGCACAGACCATTCTTTTCCATAATAGTGTTGATGTCTTTCAGTTGGATAAAAATGTGTCTATCGTGGAGATGAAAATTCCTCAGTCTTGGGCAGGTCAAAGTTTGAGTGAATTAGACCTCCGTGGCAAATACAATCTGAATATTTTGGGTTTCCGAGAGCAGGAAAATTCCCCATTGGATGTTGAATTTGGACCAGATGACCTTTTGAAGGCAGATACCTATATTTTGGCAGTCATCAACAACCAATATTTGGATACCCTAGCAGCATTGAATTCGTAAAAGAGGGATCTTCCCTCTTTTTTGATGCCCAAGATGGCAAAGAGAGACAGAAGCCTTGTATTCTAGTAAAAGTTCTTCAAAGGCTGGACTTTATGGTAAAATAGAAAGAAGTGACAAGAGAGAGTAATACTCAATGAAAATCAAAGATCAAACTAGGAAACTAGCCGTAGGTTGCTCAAGACAGTGTTTTGAGGTTGCAGATAGGGTTGACGCGGTTTGAATTTAATTTTCGAAGAGTATAAGAAAAAATCAGTCCCCTAAAGGAGCAGATTATGAAGTTATTGTCTATCGCCATCCCTAGCTATAATGCTGCAGCCTATCTTCATTACTGTGTGGAGTCGCTAGTGATTGGTGGTGAGCAAGTTGAGATTTTGATTATCAATGATGGGTCTCAGGACCAGACTCAGGAAATTGCTGAGCGTTTAGCCAGCAAGTATCCTAACATCGTTAGAGCCATCTATCAGGAAAATAAAGGCCATGGCGGTGCCGTCAATCGCGGCTTGGCGGAGGCTTCTGGGCGCTATTTTAAAGTAGTTGACAGTGATGACTGGGTGGATCCTCGTGCTTACCTGAAAATTCTTGAAATCTTGCAGGAACTTGAGAGCAAGGGTCAAGAGGTTGACGCCTTTGTGACCAATTTTGTCTATGAAAAGGAAGGTCAGTCTCGTAAGAAGAGTATGAGTTATGAGTCAGTCTTGCCTGTCCAGCAGATTTTTGGCTGGGACCAGGTCGGAAATTTCTCCAAAGGCCAGTATATCATGATGCACTCGCTGATTTATCGGACAGATTTGTTGCGTGCTAGCCAGTTCCAACTGCCTGAACATACTTTTTATGTCGATAATCTCTTTGTCTTTACCCCCCTTCAGCAAGTCAAGACCATGTATTATCTGCCTGTCGATTTCTATCGTTATTTGATTGGGCGTGAGGACCAGTCTGTCAATGAGCAAGTGATGATTAAGCGCATTGACCAGCAACTGAAAGTCAATCGACTCTTGGTAGACCAGCTTGATTTATCCCAAGTGAGCCACCCCAAAATGCGAGAATATCTGCTGAATCATATTGAAATCACGACGGTGATTTCCAGTGCCCTGCTCAACCGAGCTGGAACAGCAGAGCATCTTGCCAAAAAACGGGAGCTGTGGACCTATATTCAGCAGGAAAATCCAGAGGTCTTTCAGGCTATTCGCAAGACCATGCTCAGCCGTTTGACCAAACATTCTGTCTTGCCAGCTCGCAAACTGTCCAATGTTGTCTATCAAATCACCAAATCTGTTTATGGATTTAATTGATATAAGTATTTTATAAGAGGGATTTAAGAAAAATTTTAACTTTTTCTTAGTCCTTTTTAATTTTAGGAGATTATACTAGAGTCATCAAATAAAGAAAAACTCTAAGGAGAATCCTATGAAATTCAATCCAAATCAAAGATATACTCGTTGGTCTATTCGCCGTCTTAGTGTCGGTGTTGCCTCAGTTGTTGTGGCTAGTGGCTTCTTTGTCCTAGTTGGTCAGCCAAGTTCTGTACGTGCCGATGGGCTCAATCCAACCCCTGCTCAAGTCTTACCTGAAGGGGAATCGGTAACGAAAGAGGGTGACTTAGCAGAAACTCAGGGAGACACTGTTCTTGCTGAAGCGAAACCTGAGGGCCTTGCTGGAAATACGAATTCACTTCCGACACCTACAGAAGGAACTGAAGTGAGCGAGGAAACAAGCCCTTCTCGTCTGGATACACTTTTTGAAAAAGGTGAAGAACCTCAAGAAAATCCAGAGCTAACAGATGTCTTAAAAGCAGCTGTAGATACAGCTGATGCGGATGGGAAACAAGCAAGCCCAGAAGATATTAAAAAAGCTGTCGATGAGGATGTTAAAGACAGTATCGATGTCCCAGCGGGCTACCTAGAACAAGCCAAAGCTTCCGGTCCTTTCTTGGCTGGTGTAAACAAACCGCTTAAATATGAACTCTTCGCAGGCGATGGTATGTTGACTCGTCTCTTGCTAAAAGCATCCGACAAGGCTCCATGGTCAGATAACGGTGTCGCTCAAAACGCGAAAATTCCACCAGTGAAAAATTTACCTGATGGCAAGTATTACTATCAAGTATCTTTGAATGGTAACACTACAGGTAAGCAAGATCAGGATTTATTAGATACACTTCGTACTAATGGTACAAATACCTATGAAGCTACCCTGACTGTCTATGAAGCAGCCGGAGATAAACCTGATTTGACTAAGGTTGTCAAGGAACGTAAAGTCAATATTACCTTGAACGGTCTTGTAACAAGAAGCGATGTTAACTCTGCAGTTGAAAACAACGTTAAAGACAGTATCGATGTTCCTGCTGCTTACCTAGAAAAAGCTAAGGGCGAAGGTCCATTTACAGCAGGTGTAAACCAAGTAATTCCTTATGAACTATTCGCTGGTGATGGTATGTTGACTCGTCTCTTGCTCAAAGCTTCTGATAAGGCTCCATGGTCTGATAATGGTGTAGCTAAAAATCCTGCTTTATCTCCATTAGGAGAAAATGTGAAAACAAAAGGTCAATACTTCTATGAAGTAGACTTAAATGGCAATACTGTTGGTAAACAAGGTCAAGATTTAATTGATCAGCTTCGTGCTAATGGTACTCGAACTTATAAAGCTACTGTTAAAGTTTACGGAAATAAAGACGGTAAAGCTGACTTGACTAATCTAGTTGCTACTAAAAATGTAGACATCAACATCAATGGATTAGTTGCTAAAGAAACTGTCGAAAAAGCTGTTAAAGATAACGTTAAAGACAGTATTGATGTTCCTGCTGCTTATCTTGAAAAAGCTGAAGGAAAAGGTCCTTTCACTGCCGGTGTAAACCAAGTAATTCCTTATGAACTATTCGCTGGTGATGGTATGTTGACTCGTCTATTACTAAAAGCTTCTGATAAAGCTCCATGGTCTGATAATGGTGTAGCTAAAAATCCTGCTTTATCTCCATTAGGAGAAAATGTGAAAACAAAAGGTCAATACTTCTATGAAGTAGACTTAAATGGCAATACTGTTGGTAAACAAGGTCAAGCTTTAATCGATCAGCTTCGTGCTAATGGTACTCAAACTTATAAAGCTACTGTTAAAGTTTACGGAAATAAAGACGGTAAAGCTGATTTGACAAATGTCGTAGCAACTAAACAAGTTACTATTAAGATAAATGTTAAAGAAACATCAGACACAGCAAATGGTTCATTCTCACCTTCTAACTCTGGTTCTGGCGTGACTCCGATGAATCATAATCATGCTACAGGTGCGACTCATCAAACAGCTGCTGACCATAAGGACATGATGGCACCAGCCAAAGAGACTGATAAAGCAATGCCAGCAAATGACCAAATGGAAAAATCAGGTATGAAGACTGAGACTCCAGCTCCAGGTACTACAGATAGCATGCCTGCTGACACCATGACAAGCTCTACCAATACGATGGCAGGTGAAAACATGGCTGCTTCTGCTAACAAGATGGCTGATACGATGATGTCAGACAAGATGATGTCAGATGATAAACCTATGCTACCAAATACTGGTGAAGCTCAAACATCAATGGCAAGTATTGGTTTCCTTGGGCTTGCGCTTGCAGGTTTACTCGGTGGTCTAGGTTTGAAAAACAAAAAAGAAGAAAACTAATCAGCTAAGGAAATAAATGATGGATAGTGGGCTGACTAAGGCTAGTTTACCAACTCAATCAGCAATCAGGACTTTCTTTCAATAGCAGATTAAAATCATCGTAAAACAATAAAAATAGTGTTATACTTAAAGCAGTATAGCACTGTTTTTATCAAAGGAGAGACAGATGGGAAAGACAATTTTACTCGTTGACGACGAGGTAGAAATCACCGATATTCATCAGAGATACTTAATTCAGGCAGGTTATCAGGTCTTGGTAGCCCATGATGGACTGGAAGCGCTAGAGCTGTTCAAGAAAAAACCGATTGATTTGATTATCACAGATGTCATGATGCCTCGGATGGATGGTTATGATTTAATCGGTGAGGTTCAATACTTATCACCAGAGCAGCCTTTCCTATTTATTACTGCTAAGACCAGTGAACAGGACAAGATTTACGGTCTGAGCTTGGGAGCAGATGATTTTATTGCTAAGCCCTTTAGCCCTCGTGAGCTGGTTTTGCGTGTCCACAATATTTTGCGCCGTCTTCATCGTGGGGGCGAAACAGAGCTGATTTCCCTTGGCAATCTGAAAATGAATCATAGTAGTCATGAAGTTCAAATAGGAGAAGAAATGCTGGATTTGACTGTTAAATCATTTGAATTGCTGTGGATTTTAGCTAGCAATCCAGAGCGAGTTTTCTCCAAGACAGACCTCTATGAAAAGGTCTGGCAAGAAGACTATGTGGATGATACCAATACCTTGAATGTGCATATCCATGCTCTTCGACAGGAGTTGGCAAAATATAGTAGTGACCAAACGCCCACTATTAAGACCGTTTGGGGGTTGGGATATAAGATAGAGAAACCGAGAGGACAAACATGAAACTAAAAAGTTATATTTTGGTTGGATATATTATTTCAGCCCTCTTAACCATTTTGGTTGTTTTTTGGGCTGTTCAAAAAATGCTGATTGAGAAAAGCGAGATTTACTTTTTGCTTGGAATGACCATCGTTGCCAGCCTTGTCGGTGCTGGGATTAGTCTCTTTCTCCTATCGCCGGTCTTTACGTCGTTGGGCAAACTCAAGGAACATGCCAAGCGGGTAGCGGACAAGGATTTTCCTTCAAATTTGGAGGTTCAAGGCCCTGTAGAATTTCAACAATTAGGGCAAGCTTTTAATGAAATGTCCCATGATTTGCAGGCCAGCTTTGATTCCTTGGAAGAAAGCGAACGAGAAAAGGGCTTGATGATTGCTCAACTTTCGCATGATATTAAGACTCCTATCACTTCAATCCAAGCGACGGTAGAAGGGATTTTGGATGGGGTTATCAAGGAGTCGGAGCAAGCTCATTATCTAGCAACCATTGGACGCCAGACGGAAAGGCTCAATAAACTGGTTGAGGAGTTGAATTTTTTGACCCTAAACACAGCTAGAAATCAGGTCGAAACGACCAGCAAAGACAGCATTTTTTTGGATCAGCTCTTGATTGAGTGCATGAGTGAATTTCAGTTCTTGATTGAGCAGGAGAGAAGAGATGTCCACTTGCAGGTAATCCCAGAGTCTGCCCGGATTGAGGGAGATTATGCCAAACTGTCTCGTATCTTGGTGAATCTGGTCAATAACGCTTTTAAATACTCAGCTCCAGGAACCAAGTTGGAAGTGGTGGCTAAGCTGGAAAATAACCAGCTTTCAATCAGTGTGACCGATGAGGGACAGGGGATTGCCCCAGAGGATTTGGAGAATATTTTCAGACGCCTTTATCGTGTCGAAACTTCACGTAACATGAAGACAGGTGGGCATGGCTTAGGCCTTGCAATTGCGCGTGAATTGGCCCATCAATTGGGTGGAGAAATCACAGTTAGCAGCCAGTACGGCCTCGGAAGCACCTTTACCCTTGTTCTTAACTTAAAATAAAGTCTAAACCCCCTTTACAAATCTAGCTATTCATGGTAGAATGGATTTTGTGTGAAATATCAGCAGGAAAGCATGAAGCTCGTCAACAGGTGTCTTATGATAAGTAACCTTGGCTGTTTAGGCGAAGGGCATCTGCACGAATCAGGGCTTTCTAAGTGACTATTTCCACCGAAATATTATTTATATCAGGAGGACATTCACATGTCACGTTATACAGGACCATCTTGGAAACAAGCTCGTCGCCTTGGCCTTTCACTTACAGGTACAGGTAAAGAATTGGCACGTCGTAACTACGTACCAGGACAACACGGACCAAACAACCGTTCTAAATTGTCAGAATACGGTTTGCAATTGGCTGAAAAACAAAAACTTCGTTTCACTTACGGTGTAGGTGAAAAACAATTCCGTAACTTGTTCGTACAAGCTACAAAAATCAAAGGTGGAATCCTAGGTTTCAACTTCATGCTTCTTTTGGAACGTCGTTTGGATAACGTTGTTTACCGTCTTGGTCTTGCGACTACTCGTCGTCAAGCTCGTCAATTCGTAAACCACGGTCACATCCTTGTTGACGGAAAACGCGTTGATATCCCATCATACCGCGTAACTCCAGGTCAAGTGATCTCAGTTCGTGAAAAATCATTGAAAGTTCCAGCTATCCTTGAAGCAGTAGAAGCTACTCTTGGACGCCCAGCATTCGTATCATTCGACGCTGAAAAATTGGAAGGTTCATTGACTCGCTTGCCAGAACGTGACGAAATCAACCCAGAAATCAACGAAGCACTTGTCGTTGAATTCTACAACAAGATGCTTTAATTTTAAGAAATATCTTACAGAAAGCCTACAACAGTGGGCTTTTTGCTTTGTCTTAAAACGTTGATTTCTGGGTTTGTTCAGTTATTTGTTCAGTTATAAACTTTTTAGCGCAGTTTCATAGAATGAGACTGCTTTTTTTGCGTTCTCTTTTGAGAGATGACTGTATATATCCATGGTCATAGATAATTGGGAATGTCCTAGACGGTGCTGAAGTTCCTTGTAAGGTATTCCAGAGTTAAGCAAGAGACTAGCGTGAGTATGGCGAAAACCATGAAAACCAATGTTAGGTACGTCAGCACGTTTAAAGTGAGTTCTTAACCTGGTTTGTAGAGTTCGATTATTGGGGTACTCATTTATGAAGTCAGAAAAGACTACAGTTTCAGAGCGCCCAAGTTGCCAAGCTTCTTGTACTTGTCTATGTTTGTACTGCTTCAGCATACTAACAGTAGCTTGATCTATATCTATATCCCTTAGACTTGTTTTTGATTTTGGACTATTGATTTCTTGTTTATAGTTTAAAGTCTTTGTGATATGCACAACTGCATTATCTAGGTCAATATCAGACCAGGACAAGGCTAAAGCTTCATTGATACGACAACCAGTAGCAAGTAGAAACTTATAAAGTGTTATCTCATAATAATAGCGATACCTACTTACATCCAGAGTATCTAAGTATTTAAGAAAGCTTTTTAATTCATCATTATCAAAGTGCTTTACTTTTTCTCGCTTTGCTTTTTGTGTGTTGCGAGGTAATATTACCTCACGAGCAGGATTAAATGGTATGGCTTGCATAACTACACCATACTGTAAAATACGCTTATTTAAAGCGTGTAAGCTATCGTAGTATAAAAAAGCGCCTTCTTCCCCTTTATTGGTTTTGTCAGCAAGTTTATTGACTACGTTTTGAATAAGTGGAGTAGTTAGTTTATCCAACTTATAAGAGCCAAATAAAGGTAAGATATGGTTATCTAGCAGTCTTCTAACGTTTAATTGTGTGTTAGGTTTTACTGTATGCTTGTAACTTTCCCACCATAAGGAAGCTAATTCCTTGTAAGTAGTAATATTTGAAGCCTGGAATCTAGTAGATCCATTTTGTAAAAAAGCAATTTCAGCTTCTTTTGTCTTTTGCTTAACTTCTTTTTTTGTTCTCCCTGTTATGCTTGTTTTTACATCTTTTCCAGTGACTTTATCAACACCAAGATAGACATTAGCACGATATACTATTGAACCGTCTTTTTTTGTGATTTGTTTTATTTGCATAGTATTCCTTTCCATCAGCAGGCAAGCAATTAGAAAAGGTTTTGAGTTTATACTATGCTAGGAGCTACGAGAACCCCTCTATTTTCGATTTTAAGAGGACGAACGGTAAAATGTACCAGGTAAGAAAATAAAGCGATTATGGGGCTTATATAGTGACTAGTGGTTTTATGTTAGTCCTCATAATCTTTATGAAGAACAGGATTATCAGCTAATGAGGAAATTATTGTACTAATTGCTTCTCTATCTCTCTTGTCTAGGGACAAGAAGTCGATAATAGTAATTTTAGTCTTATCAGGAAATGTCATTAGCCCTGCTAGAAATCTTCCGATACTAGTATCAGCATAGTTTTGCATTTCCTTGAGCATGAAATCTTTTTTCTCTTGATTCCAATTTTTAAACTCTTCCTTGGAAAACCTTTTATGACCATAATAATCAGTGATTTCTCTAAGATTTTCAATCACAGTATCTCTTACTTTTTCACCACGAGTTAGCGCTAATAAACCATATCCTGCGAAGTCTACGGGAGATTCCATGTTATCACTATATTTCTCTATAGTAGATGATAGGTAGGTTGTTCTTCTTTCATCATCTCCCAAAAGATATCCAACGCCGACCTTAAAGTAATCGGCAAGTTGCTGGGCTTTGTCTGATTTTATTGCGTTTTCACCATTTTCCCATCGGGATATAGTTTTTTCACTTACTTCTAGGAGATCAGCTATTTCTTTTTGAGATAGCTTTTTTTCTTGTCTTAATTCTTTCAATCTATTCATTAATCATAATACCTTTCATTAATAATTATAACACTTATTTTCAAAAAAGACAAAAAAGTCTGCAAAAAATTTAAAAAAACGCTTGACACAGACAAAAATGTCTGCTATCATAAAAACTGTAAGGGACAAAAAAGTCCGTTCTCTCCAATCTTTCATACTTTCAATCTATTCATGGAGGGGGATTTTTAGAAAGGAGGAAACCTATGAGCAAACTACGAGGTTATCGGGTTATGTTGGGACTGACTCAACAACAGATGGCAGACAAGTTAGATATTTCTTTGCAGTCATATAATAACAAAGAATTAGGGAAAACGCCATTCAATGACAAAGAACGTCTAGCAATTAAGTCAATGGTTGCAGAAATCAAGCCAGATATAACCATAGATGAACTATTTTATAGCTAGAAAGGAGCGAACCAATCGCAATACTAGTCTACATTTACAGATTTCTTAGGTGGTGCTTTACCACCGGGGATTGATAAACGGCCCTAGCTAGATATTTGCTAGAGTGATTTGCTTGCTACCTATGGCAGTATCAAGGGTTTGTAGGGGTGCATTTTCTCCGATTTTACCCTACTTTAATGCTTTACCTTGGTACTGTTTTAGGTGGCAAGCATTGACAAAAACAAGAAAGGAGCTAACCAATGGAACTGGTTTACATGGACGGTAGAAAAGAGCCGTATACACTGAGCAGTATCGTAGCAGAATGTACTGGATTGCAACATCACACAATAACCAAGACAATCCGCAAACATCAAGCAAGGTTTGAACGGTTCGGGAAGGTTGGATTTAAAATCCAAGCTATGGAAAGTGGCCAGAATACTAAGGATTATATTTTGAATGAGCAACAAGCGACCTTGTTAGTTACATTCTTAAAAAATACTGAGCAAGTGGCCAACTTCAAAACCAACCTAGTCAAAGCATTCTTTGAAATGCGTGACGAACTTTCCAAGCGACAATTACAGAGAGAACTGGAAAAGCCAAAGCGTAAAAGCTTAACTGAAGCTATTCAAACATGGGAGAAAGCACCTAAGCATGCCTATAGTACCCTTACAAACTTACTACTAAAGGGAGTGACAGGGAAGAATAAAGCGCAACTCATGAAGGAGCGAAAAAGTAAGAACGGCATTGATGGCTTGACAAGTGCAGAACTGACAAACTATCAACGTTTGGAAGATATGGCAATAGCTATGATTAATTTGAATAGGGGATATTCAGAAATTAAGGAATTAATTTTTAAAGTATAGGAGTATAGAAAATGGAAAATGATTTTAAGACAGTTACAAATGCCAAAGGGTTAGAAATTCCTAAGTATTCCAAGGATTTTAAAAAGCTAGTTGAGAAAGACAGACAACTAGCCGAATATCTTTGTATGAACTATGAGAACTTGGACAGTGAAGACCTGGGCGCATTTCTTGAGACAGTAGAGCAGGGATTCAGTTGGATTCTAGATCTTATCGAAAGTAAAGACTTGCTTTATAAACCAAAGTCAGGTAGTAATCATGCAAAAAGAAAATAAAAAAATCACTTGCTCAAATTTTGACCGAGGAGAGCAAGCGACAAGATTAAGGATATAGAAATTTTTTCTATGCTTTGATTATAGCAGAAAACAGCTATTTTATCAAATACCTAAAGAAAAACCGAAGAGCAGGCAAGCAATTAGAAAAGGTTTTGAAATCAAGCGCTGACAGGGTGATTCTAAGACCTTGTTTAGCTGAAAGATGGGTAATTACTCACGAAACACTGCTACAAGCGTTCGCCAACTTGGGGCAATCGCCCAGCGTTTGGAGTGGTGAAGCATACCATATAGAAAACAGGCAAGAAAAAGGACAAGGAAAGGCTAATGGAGAAAAATATGACTCTAGATCTAGATAACATGACACAATCAGAATTTGACAACCGAATTACTGAAATCAAGGATAGAAATCCGAACCTCTTTCAGTTCATCATTGACTTTTTAGATGATAAAGTAACTCCAGAAGAGGTGTACGACTTTCTAAAGATGGAGCGAAGCTATCAAGTAAATTATATCAAGAATTACAAAGCGAGGGCATAGCATGAATGAATTAGATTTGACCAATATACAATCGGTAATCTTTACGGTGGTACTGATTGGCTTACTGCTTTATCTAAATCACCGAGACCGCAAAAAAAGCGCTCAAATCGAGCGAGAAAGTACACAGACGATTGAAACAACTAGCGAGGATTTAAGCCCTGATTATGGGCGATATATTCAGCTTGGAATGGTCAGTAAAGGGGGCTAAGTATGTTTAGTTTGAGTAAAGAAAGCGAACATGATTTGACTAATAGAATAAGCACGGTTATAGAAAACTATCTAGCAGTTCGAGAACAACCTAAACCACGACTAACTGGTTTAATATCAGCACAAGAAGCTATGGACGAGTTAGATATAAAATACAAAACTTTGCAAAAGTGGGAAGGTGCAGGACTAAGACGTTACCAACCACCACTAGAAGATACTAGAAAAGTCTATTACAAAGTTACGGATATTTTGAAGTTCCTGGGGGTAGATGATGGCAAAGACTAAAATATATTTTTGGTTAAAAGTTGATAAGAAGTTTTTTGATAACCTTTTTATTAAGCGACTTAAAAATATGCCTGGTGGCTACACTATGACAGTGATTTATATCCGCCTTATGTTGGAAAGTTTAGAAGATGATTGTATTTTGTACTATGAAGGATATTTTGATAGTTTGGTACAGGAATTAGCTTTAAAACTGGATGTTTCTGAAGATGATATAAATATGACAGTTGCGTATTTTACAAAATGCGGACTAATTCAGATAGACGATGATGGCCATGCTACATTATCGCAAGCAAAAGCCATGGTTGAGAGTGAAACAAACTGGGCGAAATATAAGCGAGACCAAAGAAAAAATAGTCAAGATATACCAAAATTGGAGAATGTCCAAAATAAAAAGACTATTTCCAACTCATGTCCAACAGAGATAGAGATAGAGATAGATAAAGAGTCAGATAAAGATAAAGAGTTATATAAAGAATATATATTGTCAGGTAAACCGGACTTTACTTTCCCAAATTGGTTAACTCCGAGAATGATCGAGGAAATAACTAAAGGACATCCTGAGAAGTATTTAATAAGAATCCCTCTAGCTTATCTGAATCATACAGTAGGGAAAAATTATAAATATTTGGACAAAAATTTGAAGCCGATAATAGCACGATTCAAAGAAGGCTATACACTTGAAGATTTTAAACAGGTGATAGATATTAAAACGGCAGAATGGAAGGATAGCCCTGAATTTTCTAAATATCTGAGACCAGAAACACTTTTCGGAACTAAGTTTGACGGTTATTTGAATCAAAAGCCTAAAACCATAAAAGGGAAGTTTGAAGATAACTTCCCAGACCTACCATTTTAGGAGTTGCAAAGATGAAGGAACAATTTAAAGAATTTAATAACAGAAAAATATTGGATACGGTTTGCGATATTCACCAGGTAAATTATTGGGAAATTTCTGTACCGGTTTTAGGGAGTTCAGAAAGAAAAGTACAAGCTTTTTGCCCGGAGTGTGTGAAGGGAGAGATTAAACAAAAAGAGCAAGACTTGTTACAGCAGTTTGAGGATAAACAGGCTTACTTTAAAACTTATGATGTCTTAATGCGTGATAGTACGATTCCTAACGAGTTGAAGGGAGCGACGTTTGATAATTTCCTTGTTAAGACGACAGAGGAGCGCCAGATGTTGGAGTTTGTAAAGGGGCAAGCCCAGAAGTACCTGGCAGGTATGACGGGAAATACTTTAATTAGTGGTAGTACAGGAATAGGAAAAAGTCATTTATCGCTTGCACTAGCTAAAGAAATCAATGAGAGCTTCAGGGAGAAAAACGAGCCAAAGAGTGTTTTGTTTGTCAGCCTAACCGAGATTATCAAGCAGATAAAAGAAGGATGGGCATATGGAAGAAATGCAAACTTAACAGAGTATGAGGCGGTTAAAAAGTTAGTTGATGTAGATTTTCTAATCATCGATGACCTGGGGGCAAAAAATGGGACGGTAACACCTAAGAGTGACTGGGAACAGGATTTCTTGTTTGATATTATCAATAATCGAGAAACTACGATTTTCAACACGAACTTAGACAGTAGCGAACTGCGGACGGTATACAATGCTAGAAATTCAAGTAGAATTTTGAAAGGTTTAGAAGGGAACACTTTCAAAGCTTTCACGATCAAAGATAAGAGATACACTATAAATACAGTGAGGGGAGAATATCAATGAATGATGATAAAATGCGATTTGCAACAGAAAAAGGCTTTGTTGTCTACGAAAAATGTGGTATAATAGAAATAGAAAAAGTTCCAAGTTTTGGAGAAATTACTTTATTCTACTCAGATGGGAAATTTACCCATCTAGTCAAAAAAGAAACTAAAAAATAAGTCTATTGAGAACAACTCAGGGACATACCGTAAGCATATAATGCTAGTGGTATGTCCCTTTTTGTTTGCATAGAAAGGGGGTGAGAGCAATGTCAGGAGATACTTCTTTAGGGTATGTAGTAGCCAATAAATTTTCTATGGATCCAAAGAAAAGACAACAAATATTTGCAAAGTGCAAAAAAGATGATGAAAATTTGGAAAAACGGAAAAAAGAAATACTAGAAAAATATGCTAACAAACAAGACAAACCAAAATCTAGAAAAAATGATTCTAAAGGCTCGGAGAGTCATAAAAGAAAAGCTAAGAGCTAAGAATTTTAGAAAAAATTATAAACAAAAATCAGATATTAAAAGATAAAGGAGCAAAAAAATGACAATTAACTTAGCTAAACAAAAAGAAAATCTAGAAGCTTATATCCGAAGTACAGGTTATAACACTAGAGGGATGAATGTAGAAAATAATCATGTACTCATTGAAAAACCAATCCTTGATAGTTACGAAGATGAACATCAACGTAAAGAACTGGTTGATCTAGTAAATGTTATTGAGACTCGTACCCGTGGTGGGAAGTATGAAGTAACTGACTTTGAATCTGATTCATTACAAGAAGTTAGCGAAAATTCGGTTGAGAGAACAGAAGCAGATAAAAAGAAAACTATCAGCGTTGATTACTTAGTTAAATTATTCAGTGGAAAACTTGATTTTTCACAGGAGCAATTAGATGATGGCCAATATAATTTAACGGATTTTCTTGGTAAGAAGATTATTAAATTAAAACGTAGAACACGAAATAGAGAGATTGGGAAAATTCTCCAAACTGCGAAAGTACAGACCGCTACAAGTCTGGATGACTTGAAATCTATTGTTTCTTTAATTAATCCAGAGCGCAATGTATCTATGGTTATTAGTCAATCACTATTTAGTGTCTTAGAAAAAATGAAAGATACTTCAGGAAATTATCTTCTTAAAGTTGATAAAGAGACAGGAACAAGTGAAACATTCTTTGTAGATAACTTTTTAATTGTAGATGATACAACATTAGGGAATAAAGGTGAGAAAAAAGGCTTTATCGGAGATCTAGAAAACTTTGTTACTTTGTTTGATCGCAAGAAAGATACACTTAGTTGGGTGAATGCGAATGGCTATTTTGGGAAACGGTTGATTTTACATACCCGATTTGATGTAAAAAAAGTTGAAGAAGATTGTGGTTACTTTATTCAATGGAACTAGGAGAAAGAAATGGATATTAATCAAGTATTTGAAACACTGGATGATCTAGATGATAAAAAAAGTAAGATTAATTCAGCACGAGAACAGTTAAGCGAAAAAAGGAAAAGCCTGTTAGGCAATCAAACAGTTTCATTTGAGAATATAGATTCTTTTTTGTCAAATAACTTAGAATCTTTAGAGCAGCTTGAAAAGATGGAAAAAGTTATTAATTCTCTTCAGGAAAAATATAATAGTGATTTTTCAGAAGCTAAGGCAGTCATCTTTGAATACATTTTTAAAGAAACTAAGCAACGGATGGAAACTAAGAAGATCTATAAACAATACCGAAAGAAACTTAGACAAATTCTGGACGCATATAATGAAATTCAAGAACTAAAGAAGGATGTGGAAGAAATCCATACAGGTGTAGTCAGAGAAATAAGTCAGAAACATTCTCTATTGCTATATCGAACGGAAGTAAGTCCGCTTACTGTCTTACCATTCTTAAACCCTGATATTAGCGGGTGGATGAATTTTTCTAAGGAATATCGGGACATTAAAGAGTATTTAGAAAAATAGGGAACAAATTAAGTAAGGCTAGTGATATATGGATGAAACAGAAAAAATATCGCTAGTCCTACTTTTATGCTTTACTAAGTTTCACATAACAAAGTAAGCATAAACTGAAAAGAAGTAGTAGCTTGAAAGCAAGGTATATCAGGGGGTTACAGAATGGAGTGAGTTTCACAGAATGTAAGATATGAGAAACTGAGGGGATAAATAAAAGAAATTTCCCTTGAACTTGTCACATTGAAGAGTTGTCAAACTTAAAACAGCAATACCTTCTAACTTGAGTATTAGTAGGCTTTCAGCATTTTTTGTCAGTTTGACAGAATTTACAATTTGACAAATTGCAAGATAAAAAAATTTTTAAATTTAAGTGGAGGTACTTGCCTATGTACGAGTTGAGTAACAGAGACCTGGACGAGATAGATATTGAGTTAGGACGATATAGAACGCTTGCTAATAAAATTTATTTGAGAAGACAGGAACTGATACATAATAAGAAACATAGCACTGAAGATTACACTGGTGGGAAAGGCAAGACAGTATCTAGTCCTACTGAAGCGACAATCATTAGAATTGAAGAAGACCAAACACTAAGATATTTAGAAGGCTTCAAACTAGTTGTAGATACCTTGATGGAAAACTTAATTGAAAGTGATCTAGTAATTTTTAAAATGAGATATTTAGAAGCTGGTGCGACTTGGGAAGACGTGGCAGAGAAACTAAATAAAACTACTCGTTATATAAATAGCCGTAGAAAGGTAATCGCTAAAAGATTTGTGGAATTGAAAGGATATTGACTCCCCCCACCTTTTAAAAAATCTTTCTGCCCAGTAGGGTACCGGTGAAGGGAACTTTTTCCAAGTCGGAGCACTTCAGACAAAAAGGGGGTAAAAAATAACAAATCAGAGGAAAAGTGCTAAGTTTTTATTTAATATTTGAAATGTAAATCAATATTCATTAGGTATTGTTTTAGTATATCTGTAAAACACGATTCAATAATAATCTAAATAAAAGGGTATTGATAATTAATTAGAAGTGTTGTTGAAAAGTATTCAAAAAAGAGTTATACTGAAATCATAGAATAAGATAAAAAGATTTGAATTATCACCTGGAGTTCTAAATTTCAATTTGGAAGGATTGAATGATATGACTAGAAATGATATAAATGATTGGCCAGAAGGAGAAGATGATAACATTGATTTTGATGCCATCCACAAACAAAATAAGGATAAAACCATTGAGGATTTAGATCGTGAATGGGAAGAATACCTTAAAACACTAAAACTTGAAACAATTTAATTAAGCGCCTAGAGAAGTCTAAGTGCTTTTTTTATTTTTTTGCGAATAATAAAGTAGGAGGAAGAAAAATGAACATTTAAACATTGAATTGACAAGTATTGAAGTAACTAATACTAGGTTTTGAACATTGGGGAGAAGTGGCTTATAGTGTACCGATACTAAAGAATGTATACAATCTTAAGTTATTACTCCTATTAGATTTTAAGGTAGAAGATAAAGAGTTACTAGATTACTTAGTATCAACTTGGAAGTATCGTGATCTAGTGCTTCACTTAGTAGAGATACATAAGACAGAAAATTTAAAAAAAAATAGAATTAAACATATTATACTTAACAAGTATGGTATAATAAGAATAATAAAACAATGGAGGTGGCTGTGATGAATATGGAAAAATTTGCAAATCACATTATTGCAGTTGCTAAAGAAAATAAATTACCAATTACTAATCTTCAACTGCAAAAAATTATGTATTTCGCTTTTAAACTAGCAAAAGAAGATGAGATTATTGAAGAATCATTTCTGAGAGAAATGTATGATCAACCTTTTGAGGTTTGGCAGTATGGGCCAGTTGTTCGTGAGCAATATTTGAGGTTTAGAAGGTTTTCATCAGAGATTATTATTGGACATTTTGAAAAATCGCCTTCTTTGAGACTATTAGATCAAATAATCATAGAGTTGTTGAAGACAGATGTATTTACTTTAATTGATATTAGCCACCGTATTCCGTTCTGGTCTATGAACAGTGATAAAATTTGTGGATATACTAGTACAGTAAAATATCGATTTGAGGATATTTAATTATGACTCAATTAGAAAAAAGTTTTACGGGATTAGAGAAAAGTCTCTCAGGAGAACAGCAAGATTTTATTGATTATTTCTCAGAGTTTTTAAAAAAAGCTCCAGATTTTAATTTAAAAACAACAGCAGATGATGATTCTCTAAATACAATTACAAAAAGAATATTATCTAAGGTAAGTCAGCCTGGAAGAAAAAAACAGGGCTACGGAACGAAAGAAATAAAAGACGATTTAAGATTATTAATTGAAATTGCAAAAGTTGACGAACTTTACAGGGTTGGTTATGCTGAAATAACTAAAGCTGTTTTGGAAGTAGATAAAAACAGAAAAGATATTCCTGATAAATTGGGCGATTTTTTAGAAGCTATAAAAAACGAATATCTTGATCTTCTAAGAGAATTTAAAGCGTCTATCTCGTCTAAAGCTCAATTATCTCTTATGGATAGCTATCAACAAAAAGCTATTATTTGTGTTGGAAAAGCAATAGAGCATGCTCGATTAGCTCATATTCAATACGATAGTTTGTATTTAGAAACACAAACTGAACTTTCTGGCATACAGAAAAGTTTAAAAGAAGCAGATGAAAAATTAAAAGAAGCAGATGAAAAATTAAATGATTACCAAACCGAAATAGATAGGCTTTCAAAAAAGCAGACGTCTATGTATACAGATTTTATAGCTATTTTAGGTGTTTTCTCAGCTTTTGTATTTGTGATGTTCGGTGGTTTTGATTCATTGGCTAAGATATTAGAAGGGTTACAAAATAATGATGTATCAATTCGTAAGATATTGCTCATCTCTTCTATTCTAATTGGTTTTTTAATAACAATTCTCTATTCTTTAATGTATTGGGTGTCAGTTATTATTGAGAAACCTATCTTACAAAAAAGTTGTGAGTGTAAGAATGTTTGTTGGCATCCTAAACATCTTTATGCAAGGCATAGATTCTATTTAACATTAATGATTGTTTGTGCAATTGTATTTAGCTTTTCACTTCTAGTTTTTAAGTAGAACTAGTCTAAAATATATTAATTCTTCCTATAACTATAAGTCTCAAAAAAGCACATTCTAAATGTGCTTTTTCTTGCCTGCTGAACTCATTAAAAAAGTAAAGTTTTATGTTCAGTGATTTGTGGAGTAAGGAAGAAACTCCAAAACATTAAAACGAAAAATGAAAATCCCAACCCCTCTATTATCAAGCGTTAAGAAGTGATAAAGCCAATTAATTAATACTTAAAAAAGCGATACAACAAGATGTTGTAATATTTTATTGAATAAGATAGGCTTTAGAACCTTGATATTAAGCACTTTGGGGCGCTTTCCCTTGGTGCTTTTTTGTTTTTAAAATAGCTTTTTAATGTACAGTTATAAGTATCTATACACAATTAGACTGATATAGTTCAAAGTAATATAATATTCTAAAGGAGATGCTACCATGAATGTTTTAGAAAAAAACACACAGGTAAAGTTTAAGACTAACAGAGACTTGTTAGAGAAGGCTAAAGTTATTATCACAGAGCAAAATCTTGATATGACAGTCAGTTTTAACTTGTTTTTAGAGTATATTGTAGAACATAAAGCCTTGCCATTTGAAACTCAAGTAGATAAAGAAAGAGAAGAACTTCTATCAGGGTTGCGTGCTGAAATTGCCCGTAGCTTTGAAGATTTAGAACATGGAAGAACTTGCAGCCTTGATGAAGTGAGGGCTAACCTTGGAATTTAACGAGAACTCATATGGCCTTATTATCTCCGAAACGGTACAAGAACATCTAAGAGGTATTAAAGACTATATCTCAGCTAACTATTTTTCAGAGCAGGTAGGAGCAAACACAGTTAAAAATATTCTTTACGGATTGGCGCGTCTTGAGGTCTTCCTAGAAGTGGGATTTGATGCTGACGAAAGAGTAGGAGATATTATATATCCACCACACAAAACTTGATGCATCATTTTAGGAGATTACCTAGTCTTCTATCATATTTTAGAGGATAGAAAAGCTGTCTTTATATCAGATATTATTCATAGCAAACAGGACTACATTCGCTTGTTCAAGAAAAAATAGCGCCTATAGGAAGGCGTTTTTGTTTGGGAATGACGAGGTGTTGATGATATAAATCTGGTATGATATAATGTTTTGGCCTCCTCAATTTAATGAAGGGAGGTGTTATATATGCTAGAGTTACTTTCCCTTTTTCTAGCTCCGTTACTTGTTAACGTACTATCTGAGCTTTTCAAGCTATGGATAAAGAAACGTAGCAAGTAGCTTTTAACCCTTTTAGAGGGTAGCAAAAAACCCCATCGGTGGCACGGTGGGGCTTTTTAGTTACATATGCTAGAAGCATTGTTTTCCCTTTATGTTTTCATTCTAACACATAAGCCCTGATATTTCAAGCGTTTGTTTTGATCTTTCCTCAGAGTGTGTTTGTGGTTTGAGTTCATTTCACTGAAATTAGAACCCGTGTCACCAAGTTCCATTTTACAGATTAAATGATGAAAAAACTATTTTACACATCATGTATAATATAGGTGAAAAATGACGATCGAGTGCAGTAAAGTGCAGTAAAGTGCAGTAGAGTGCAGTAGAGTGCAGTAGAGTCCTAAAATTACCTGAATCAAATCAGTTTTACAAAAAAGATTGTAGGATAAGTAGAGTTTGAATTGAAATATAAGTATTGTTGACAAAAAGAAAAAACGCTTGAATTGCGTTTTTCTTCTGTATTGATTCGTATTGAATGATTACTTAACTTCTGTAAGAGTTAAATAATTTCTATTTTAGCTGTTAGAAACGTTGGTACATCAATGTTTCTAGAATGCTACCTAATAAAAGGTAGAGTGAATGGTAGAGTAGTTATTGCGTTAGCTCAGCAATCTTTTCAAGATAAATCCCCACAGCTTCTAACTTTCGTTGTGGTGCTAATTCAGCGTAAGTATCCATTGTAGTTGAAATTGATTTATGTCCCATTCTGACTTGAAGTTCTTTCCAATTTGTGCCAGCGTTGAGCAACATTGAAGCATGAGTATGTCGGAACAAATGGAAACCATAGTTTGGTAATCCAAGACCTACTAACCTTTTCTTAAGAGTTGTTCTCTCGTTTCTATCACACATATAGTTGCCATAGATTGTAGGGAAAATCAGTTTTGTTCTATGTCTGTTGTGCAATTCAAGATACAAGTTCATTTCGTGGTGGAAATCTCTGAGTTTTTCTACTATGGGGAGAGGGACAGGGACAGAGCGATTTCCTGCATCAGTTTTTGGTGTAGCTTTACAGATAACTTCCCCTTTTGTCCCATCTTTTTTATTTGCGGTTTTCCACATCAATGTTTTACTGACATTAATAGAAGAATTTTCAAAATCTAGGTCATCAATCGTCAACGCAAGTAGTTCATTTATTCGCAAAGCGGAGGCTAATAAAGTATTACAAATTAACTTAAATCTACGATTGGCTCTATTGTTATCTAAACTTTCAAGATAATTAAGCCATATTACAAGACTATCATCATGTAATACCATGATGCGTTGCTTATTTGATTTTGGCTTAGGTGGTATCTTAACAGAGCTAACAGGATTAGTGATTAGTCCATAGTTTGTAATTCCATAGTCAAAAATATCTTTCAACTTATGGATAACAGCACCAAAATCTTTAGCATTACCTTTATCAGCACGCTTTATACCAGATTCAATGGACTCTTTTGATTTCTTTGCCAAACCATTTAACCAAAGCTGGATATCCGCAGATTCAATTTTATCTGGTTTGTAATCTCCAAATTTAGGGATAATATAATTATCAAGATAACCTCTTACTCTGTTCAGAGTATTATGTGAGTTGACCCAGGTCTTATATGATTTAAACCATTCTTCAGCTAAATCTTCCAGTGTATCAATGACGATAACTTTTTCTCGTGTTGAGCCATTTTTTTCAAATTCTAGTCGTGCTCGAATGATTGCTCTATCTAACTGTTTTAGTGTCTTAGCTGTAATGGTAGTAGTGACTTGCTTACCAGTTTTGATATCTTTTCCCAGAAATGCCCCCTTCAAAGTGTATGAGATGGACTTATCTTTTTTGATTTTTTTAATGACTTTTTTGCCATTATGAATAATTGTTTCAGTTTCCATATTTGCCTTTCTTCATGGATATTGAAGTAGGCTAAAATAGTTACCACTCTTTCTTTTAGATAGAACTATTTTAGCAAAAATTTTCAGAATTAGGATTGTAAAAAGTTGATAATATCATCTAGTAGATAGAAGACGGTTCGAGTTCCCTCTATAGGAGGTTCTAATCTTTTTAATCCTTTTTGTTCCCAAGTTTTTAATGTGTTTGGGGAGATATTTAGCTGTTTTAGCAATTCTCGCTGTTGTATTATCTTTAGTGGTATGTTCTGTTCTTTGATTTGAATGAGTTTGATAAGTGTTTGCAATAGTTGTTCAATTTGTTCTAATTTTTCGTTATTCATTATTCTCTTTCTCCTCTGTGTTTGAATTATGGAGTCGATTAGGATTGTATCTTCGTGAATCTAGGTATTTGGCGAAGAAATATGTACGTTCAATAATGAGTCCTAATAAATTGGTATTGTTTGCTCGGGCATACCAGACCAATTCTTCAAATTCGGTAAAGTCGTTCTCTTCGATAATATCAACTACTTCATGTATAAAATCCGAGGAGTTCATCTCCATCAAGAATTTTTCTAAATTAAAGCCACAACCGACTTCAATATCCTCAATGTTGTAGGGGGTCTTATCTGGATTTTCCGCATGGGTAAAGTAGTCAAATAAACCAGTGGGAGACATAACTACCTCCACATGTGCTGGACCGTTTAGTTTGTCACTGATGATATTTGATACTTGTGAATAGCTTTTCAGTGAATCAAAGAAGAAAGCACCGTGTTTGTGCGATTTCTTGAACTCTCCCGTCTGTCTATTAACATCCTTATCGTGCCAAGGACTAAGAATAAACGGAATATGGAGTTCCTCTAATATATTCAAGTAGTTCTCTGGTGCGCTTTCCTCGTAGAAGAGAAACGTCCATTTGGTTGAGCGCTGTTCTTTTGCCATAGGCAGTTACCTCATTTCTTTTGGGTTCTATTACTAAGGAGAAATGACAGGTCGTATGCAAAGTTTTTTTGAAAAAATTGAATTTTTTGTGATTATTGATTATTGACCTATTGGGGGTCGTAGTAACCCCAATAGGTCATGATAGAAAAGAATATAAAAAGGGGCTGTCTGGCTTTTGCTTAACGCAAGCCACAGCCCCAAGGGATTAACGTTTTTGTCCAGTGAACCACAATTGGTTACGAACTCGAATAGGAGAGGAGAAATAATAGTCTGCGTGTTGGCTGACGATTTCTTCTTTTAATTGTGCTTCCATCTCTTTTAGGATTTTTTGCCCTTGTTGGTCTCTAGGGACTTTTAGAAAAATAGTGATGGTATCTTTTCGTATATCTACAATACACTTGCGAACAGCTCGGTTAAATCCTTTATGGATTGGATTGATGGTGGTAACGGTCTGGTGTTCAAGGTTACTTATCTTCTGTACTCGTTCACGCTGAAACAGGAAGTGTCGCAACAGGAAAGTGTGATAGACAGATTGGATATAGTTCCGAAGACTATCTGTTTTCAACCGTTGTATTATCTCTAATCCAGTCAATAGTAAGGCAAGTAGTAGTGAAATAAGAGCGGATTTGTGACTTACAGAACTAATGGTATCAGTAATGTTTTTAACTGAATCTAGGTTGACAAATAAGATGTTGGCTAATTGGACGGAAAGAAAATTGAATAGCCAGCCGAAGACAGAGCAGATAGGAGTAGAGAGAACCAAATATAGTATAAGATTGAAACTTCTTATAAAGTAGTTTTTTGTGGTCATAGGATACCTCGCTTAGTGTAGTAGGTTGGACAGAGTAGGGGCAGAACTTGGTAGGGGTGTTCATTGTCGATAACTTGGATGATACCTGTACCATGTCCTGTTGGAATGACAATCCCCTCTGGATCGAGGTCAGGAAATAAAAATTGAGTAGTTTTCTGATTGATATTTCCAATTTGTAACAATACGTTTAGCTGTTCCCTTACTGAAATTGGGATAGTATTGTGGTCAAAACGCTGACTTACTAAAAATAGATGGATTTTGGTAGCACGTCCTAACAAGGCAATCTGTGAGAGTAAGGAGAAAAATGCTTCTTTGATATTCTTATTGACTCCCTCTGATAGAGCTAGGACTTCATCAATAACAATAGTTAGATGGGTAAATTGATGGTTGGGATTATCATACAAGATAGCTTGTCGTTTTTGAATGAGATTTGCACATTGACTTAATTGTTCGTTGACCTGTGATACAAAATCAGATTTTGAACGGTTTTCGACAGGGTGGATAACGGAAATATGATTTTCTCTTGCCCAACGACTTGGGGTATCAAATTTCGGGTCAATGATAATCAAGTCAGACATATGCTTCAGTACACTCAAGAAGTAAGTGAGAGCATACGATTTCCCAGAACCTGAATTTCCAGCAATAGCCCAGTGATTGACCTTGTCTAAATTGAGTTCAAAGTGCTTCATGATAGGGATTTTCCCATGTGGCAATCTGGCTGAAAACTTATCCAAATCAGGAATCGCTAAACGTTCTGAAATCCCTCTTTTCCAAGGGAAGAATAAACCACGTTGAATGTGTAAGTCATCTGTGTCTAGAGGGACAAAATAGGTAGCATTTTGTTTTAGAAGCGTATATTGTGGGTAAAGTGAAGCATTGGCAATCAGAAAGATTTTCTTGTATAAGTCGTCATCGAGGATATAAGCGCACGGTAGGCGAGGGACAAAGACAAAGCCGTCTTCTTGAATAATGACGTTAAAAGAATTAGTATAGCTGGTTTCCCCCTGCATTAAAGCCCCTAGAGCCATGTTTAGGCTCTGGAGCAGGTAAGATTGCAGGAAAGATTGGTTCAGCACATCACGAGATTGTGAGGTCATTACCGAACCTCCTTGATACCATTTGCTTTGAAGTAAACGTTATATTTTACTTCGCAGGCTTGTAGGGTGTCAAATTGAATCATGGATTGAAACGCTGGAAGCTCAATCGTATCTTCGAATTTTACTTGGAAAGGGTCTTGCCCTTCCTGTACAAACCATGCTTTATAGGCTACGATTTCTCCTGTTGGTTTTCCTTCTTCAAACCGTTGTTGTGGTTCAAGTTCGGTACTAAGTGAGTAAATCGGTTGTTTTTGACTGATAATTTTATCAGCCAATGTAGTTGTATAACCACCTTTTGTTGTTTTCATTTTAAACGCCATAGGGTTGTTCCTCCTTTATTATTGAGAAATAATACGAATGAGACTTGCTCGGTTTTGGTCGTGAGCTGGACGTAGTTGCTCTAGTTATGTATCACCTCCTTATTACTAAGGAGAATGAGACAACCAAACGCAAAGTTATTTGTTAAATTTTTAATTTTTTTATAAAAAATCCAGTGACAGAGACACTGGATTTGAGGTATTAGCGATAACTTTTTAATAAAGGAGCTAATTTTTTTAGTGCTTTACAATAATGAGATTTGACAGTTACATCACTCATTTTCTTGTAATGTTCAGTGATATAGCGAGCCGTTTCTTTATAGCTTGAACCTTGTTCCGCTATCATTTCAACAATCTTACTGTCAATTTCTGATAGGGATGCTTTAGCTTCACGAATAGCTTGTCTTAACTCCGCTAGGATTAAAGCTTCTTCGGGATTCAAATCAGAACTTGCAACTACTTCATAGCGTTCACGTCGTTTACCGTCATTACGAGATATGCTTTCTTCCATACTTCGTTTATGGTGGTATCGGTCACGCCGTTCTGCATTACTTTGTTCTTGTTGAAGCAAACGAGTTACTTCATTCCAATTTTTAGCTTTAAAAGCTTCTTTGATTTTACGCTCACGGCGTTCTTGTACTTTATTGCTCATAATGATGAGCTCCTTTCCGTCCTTGGACAGAAGGAAACAAAATGAGCAAATATTGAACGCTGAGTATGCTAAAAGGCACAACAAAGAAACAGCGAAACAATTCTATGCAAGACATGACCTTTATCGTCATATCATCATATTTGTTTCAATCTGTCCTTTGATGGCCATCAATTTGGACTATTAAAATTTTTATCAAGAGTTTTTCTTGATATATTCAGTATAAGGCATAATGTTCTTTTATTTTTTACTTCTTTTTTTACTTCAATAAACTAATTTGTAAAACGAAGTGCAAAAAAAAACTAGGCGATTCACCTAGTTTTTAAAGAGCAAATTTTCGTATCTCTTCTTCGCTTAATAGCTTAATAAATGCTTGTTGAACTCTATCTAAAGCCGAAGCCATTGCGAGTAATTCCTCGTTTAATTGTTCTTGGAAATAGTATGTTACTTGTGTATTATTCGTCAATAATCCCTCAATATAGCGAGTGACATTTGTATTATCTAAATTGATATCATAGAGTTCAACTAAATCAACAAGGTCGATGTCGTTTATTCCCTGAGAGGCAATTTTTTCAATACGTTTCTTATCCTCTAGTGAAAATCTTGTTGGCTCTAATTGAATAGTGTGCCTTTCTTGAATTGGTCTTGTTGCATAAGGGTTAGAAACCCAACTGATAATTTCATCAAAAGTTCTTTCCTCAGTCCTTTCTATATCATTGGATTGATAAATATTAATGCCTAGATTTGCCAACTCTTCTTTAGAATATTTTTGATATAACTCTGTGATATCCTTACCTTGACTGAGTAATTTCATACAGTCCTCAGATATCTGTTTGAATTTTACTCCATCTATTTGTTGACCACCAGTCATACTAAACGAAGAGGTTGTTCTTCCTTTTTGAGAAATAACTAACGGGACGGATGTAAGGTAAGATTTTGGAATATTCTCTTTATACATTCTTTCTAATATATCATTTACCATAAATCCGATATTAAACAAGGGATTTTCTTTGAGTTTTTTTATTAGATTAGGGATAATTTCTGTCGAAACATTATCATACCACCATTTATTGATGAGAGGATCAATGTTTTCTTGCCTAAATATTGAGGGTATGTCATTTCCGCCTAATTCAAATAGGATACCACAGACATTAACTTCAAATGATTTAATTAAATTATCCCCTAACATCAACCAAAGAATATCAAACATTTCTTCAAAATCAATGACAGTCAATTCATTGATGGTACGGGTTCTAAAACTTCTAGCGGGGTTATAACTTTTTCCACCAACCCATACGTCAATGTCATCTTTCGTGTGAAAAGTATCCATTTCAGTTTCAGTAGAAATCATAAATCTTTTTCTTTGAATATTGAAATTTGCAAATGTCTTGGCAATACTTAGACAACTTGATTGGATTGAAATTAAATCATCACTCATGAAAGAATATAGTTTTTCATCTACAGCCTCTAAATCTCTATATAAAATAGAACTGAAAAAATAATGAAACAGATTCTCAATAAACTCATCTAACTCTCCAAAAACGATATACGTATAGCTCGAAGCGGTTAGAGCATTTAAATAAACTAACATCGAACTCGTAATTGGTCGCTTACCACTTTCAACTTGACTAACTTGACCTGCATTGCCTAGTTCGCTTTGTGTAATATTGTATTTTTTTCTTAAATTTTTGATACGAGTAGGTATTTCTTGTGAATAATTTTCTTCAAAAAATTTCATATATAATCCCCCTATAATCATGGAAAAGTAGAAAGTAGTAAAAATAGTTGTTATCCTAGTTGATTAAAAAAATCTCTGATTTCCTCATCTTTTATAAAATAATATATAATTTTCCCCTCTCTTCTAGTGTCCAAGATGTTTTGATTGGCTAGTTTACGAAGATGGTGGGAGGCAGATGCCATACTGAGATTTAATAAACAGGCTATATCGCAGACACAGAGTTCTTCGACGGCAAGGAGATAAAAGATGATATTTATCTGTTTATTATCGGTAAATTTTGATAAAATGCGAAGTGATTTTTGGACTTTTTCCTTTTCAAGGTAGTTCGTTGCGGTTGTAACATTTTGTTGATTTATAACATCCACTTGACAGATACTATCTTTTTTCATAATATTTTCTCCTAGCCTAATATAGTCCATAGTATGTCAAAACTGTTATTTTCAATCAGGATATATATCCCCAATCCTAAATAAACAACGGCAATAAACCATCTGCTATATTTTTCCAAAATTTCTCCAACAGAAGAGACTTGTGCCAATTTTTGGGCAGAAAAAACCAAGAGATAAATCATGACTAGAAAGGTAAGTAAAGCTACTATCAAATTTGCTAAATTTAAGGTAGTAAAATATGGAACAAAGACACCAATATTGTCAGCACCACAACTTGCAAAAGTAATCATAGCGACTAGAAATATCAGGTTTTTATTATCTTTGCGCAAACCTTCTTTGGCAATAGCTTCTCCATCAGAATCTCCTAAAAGCAAAACTTTGAGACCTAGGAAAATTGGAATCAAACCGAGTAAACCTAAAATCTCTTTACTAGGAATATAATTTAAGACAAATGCAAAAAGCAAACTTAGCAATATTAGACTAACAGAGCCTAGAAATTGTCCTAAATAGATGTTAATGATGTCTTTTCTGCTTTTTCTTTTGGCAAAAAATAACATTAGGATAATAAGTAAGTCTACGGCTGTCCCAGAATACAGTATTATTGAAGTAACAACATTTTGAATCATAAAACACCTCATTCAAATATATTTTTGAATGTATTTTAACATTAAACTTTGTAGATGTCAACTTAAAATTCACCAAAATATAGATAAGGCGTTAGTGTACCAAATATTAAAAAGCCCTGCCATCGAAATGATAGCAGGGCTTAACTTCAATATCCAGATGATATATTTATCTAAAAAAGGTAGAGTAAAAGGTAGAGTTTTTATTGATTTGTAGTGCGATATAATGAGTTTCAAAAAATCAAAAATCACTTTAAATCAATATTTTGACGTCTATTGACGTGTACTGAAACCCTTACTTAACTTCTGTAAACACAACGTGTTTGCGAAGTTTTGGTGAGTATTTCTTCAATTGAAGACGGTCTGGAGTGTTACGTTTGTTTTTAGAAGTAAGGTACAAGCGTTCACCAGATTCTTTGTGTTCAAGTGTAATATTTACGCGCATGGTATCTCCCTTCTATTATTCAGCTGATGCAGCTTTAGCGATTTTACGTCCTTTGTAGTATCCTTTAAGTGATACACGGTGAGAACGTGAGTAATCTCCAGTAGTTTCGTCAAAGTTTACAGATGGAGCTGTTACTTTGTAGTGTGTACGACGTTTGTTTTTCTTCGCTTTTGAAGTGCGACGTGCAGGTACTGCCATTTTGATTTCTCCTTTAGGTATTTATATTCGATTCAATCTACTGATTTTCATCAACCATACTAGGATAACACATTTTTTTTGTAAAGTAAAGTTACTTGACAAAAAAAGATGAAAAAATTCTCCTGTCAGACCTAGCAGACAGGAGAAGGTGTTAAATATCAATCTCAAATGGTTCGTCAATGGTTTCTGATACGTATTTTCCGTCTTTTTTCCGTTGCTTGACACATTCTGTGAGGAGATACTCGATTTGCCCATTGACTGATCGGAAGTTATCTTCTGCCCATGATGCGAGTGCAGCGTATAACTTTGTTGAGAGTCGAAGGGGGATCTGCTTTTTTTAGCTTCAGCCATCTTTAGTAAAGACTTCCTGTGTTGACAATTGGTTGTGCATCATGATTGCCACAAAGAACGACAAGGAGATTTGAAACCATGGCAGCTTTTCGCTCTTTGTCAAGCTCTACCAATTCCCCTTAATTGAGCCGTTCTAGTGCCATTTCAACCATTCCTATTAATTGTTATCTAAATGATATCGCTTTAATTTATAACGTCAAGAAAAAGTAGAAAAATAATTACTAAAAACTTTCAGCCCAATAATTTCTTTTAAAAGGTGAGATTATATTGTGCTCAAATACTCTTTTATTCTTATAACTTTTACACTATAATTGTAGTTAGAAAGGAAGAGAAATGTTTGATTATAGAGCACTAGTTATTTTGATGACTTTGATGGATCATTGTGAGCTATCATTATATGAATTATCTGTTAAGGTGAGCTTACCTATAAAGGAAGTCAAAGAAGGAATAGATTATTTAGTGCCTTATCTAGCTAATAAAGGGATAGTGCTGGATAAAAAGCAAGGTCGCTATAGTTTATCAAATCGTACGAAGCAGTCTTTGACAGATATTATTAAGTCGGATGAATTGGTTTTACCAAAGTCGACTCGCTTAGCATTAATCTATCTTTACACTTTTTGCCGATTAGATTTTATATCGAATAATCATTACCAAGACTTTTTGAAAGTAAGTAAGAATACAACCTTATCTGATATTCAATCATTAAGAAAGATTATATTAGATAATGATTTGGAGCTAGGGTACAGTAGAGCAAAAGGTTATACTTTACACGGCTCAGAGTGGAATAAGCACCGTTTAGCTTTTCAAATGGTTAGTGAGTTGCTGGAATCCTCCATAGGGATTTGGGGTTTGGATTATGTTTTATCCAGTTGGGGGTATTCATTAACTTATGATTTGATAAATCAGGTAGTTAAAGATTATTATGAGAAGCTACAGCTAGTACCTATTGTTAATCAATTAAAAGTTTGCCTTTTCGGTTTAGTATTCATTCTGTGTAGGTATCAAAGGGATGTTGAAAGAGTATGTCTTTCAGAGACATTAGTATCTCCTGTTATTCAAGATATAACCACTATTTTATTGGATACAGTGGTTGATTTGGGAATTATAGATACGGTGTTTTCTGAGGATGATTATCGCTATATCACAGTTTTATTATCAAGTTGCTTTGAAGGTGAAGTAGATGTTGCTCCGGTTTACTTTAATCAATTAACAGAGGCTATTATAAGTAGAATGGAAGATATTTCTTTATTACATTTTAAACAAAGGGAAGGATTGAGAGAAAATCTTCGCCGCCACCTTATACCGGCTTACTATAGATTAAAGTTCGGCTTACCTAGTTCAAATGAATATGTATTGCATGTTAAAGAACATTATCCTGATTTATTTGAGTTAGTCAAAGATTCTTTGATGCCCTTGATGGATGCTATTGACAATCCCATACCTGATAGTGAAACAGCATATTTTGTTATCCATTTCGGAGGTTATTTAAAGAAAGCAGATACTTTGCCTCAAAAATGGTATAAAGCAGCAATCATTTGTCCTAATGGTGTTAGTTCTTCATTGATGTTAAAAGAGAATCTATTAGCATTATTTCCTCAAATTGAGTTTATAGGAACTTCAAAGATTGATGATTTACAGGTGAAAGCTAGTAGTGACTATGATATGGTTTTTTCTACCATAAAGGTGGAGACAGAAAAGCCAAATTATCTAGTCTCGGTTATGATGACTGAAGAGCAAGCAATACAACTAGTAGAACTAGTGTTAAAAGATTTTCCGAATTTAGAGTATGGGGATTTTGAGATTGAACAAATCCTGAATATTGTCAAAAGATATGGAATTATTACACAAGAATTGGAATTAAGATTGGCGTTAAAGAATTATCTTTATCAAAAAAATGATAGAAAGGAAATTGTACCAGTGCTAGAACAACTTATTACCAAAGAAACCTATCAGGTTAGTTCGCAAAAATTAGGATGGAAGGAGGCGATTCGTTTAGCAGCTAAACCGCTTTTGGATCAAGATAAGATAACGGAGAACTACCCTGAGGCAATGATTCAAAAAGTAGAAGAGTTTGGGCCTTTTATTAATTTAGGGAAGGGAGTAGCAATTCCTCACGCTCGGCCAGATGAAGGTGTGAATGAAATAGGAATGTCAATGTTAGTTTTGGAAGAACCGATTTATTTATTGGATAATCCAGAACAAGAGGTAAGATTGTTGATTTGTATTGCAGCCATTGATAATGAAAGTCATTTAAAGGCTTTGTCACATTTAACAACAATTTTAAGAGATAAAAATCATGTTCAAACTTTAATATCATCAAAAAACTATGATGACATTGAAATGATAATTAAACAGGAGGATTAAATAATGTTAAAAATTGGTACAGCTTGTGGTTCAGGATTAGGTTCAAGTTTTATGGTACAGATGAATATTGAATCTGTATTGAGTGATTTGAATGTTTCAGATGTAGAAGTTGAACACTATGATTTAGGTGGAGCAGATCCAAATGCTGCTGATATTTGGATTGTTGGTCGTGATCTAGCTGATTCAGCTAGTCATCTTGGAGATGTTCGTATCTTAAATAGTATTATTGATATGGATGAACTACGAGAATTAATTACTAAACTTTGTGAAGAAAAAGGACTTATATAGGAGGCTAGCGTCATGATGAAGTTCATATTGGATATTGTTAGTACACCAGCTATTTTAGTAGCTTTAATTGCAATCTTAGGATTAGTTCTTCAGAAGAAGAAATTACCTGATATTATTAAAGGTGGAATTAAGACCTTTGTTGGTTTCTTAGTTGTATCTGGTGGTGCAGGAATTGTACAAAATTCTTTAAATCCATTTGGTACCATGTTTGAGCATGCTTTTCATTTATCTGGCGTTGTGCCGAATAATGAAGCGATTGTAGCTGTAGCTTTAACAACATATGGCTCAGCTACTGCAATGATTATGTTTGCAGGTATGGTATTCAATATCTTAATTGCTCGTTTTACTCGATTCAAATATATCTTTTTAACAGGGCACCACACTCTATATATGGCGTGTATGATTGCAGTCATTTTATCAGTTGCTGGCTTTACAAGTTTGCCTCTTATCTTACTAGGAGGATTAGCACTCGGTATTATTATGAGTATTTCCCCAGCATTTGTGCAAAAATATATGGTTCAATTAACTGGAAATGACAAGGTGGCTTTAGGTCATTTCAGTTCTTTGGGATATTGGTTGAGTGGTTTTACTGGTAGCCTTATCGGTGACAAATCAAAATCAACAGAGGACATTAAATTTCCAAAGAGTCTAGCTTTTTTACGTGATAGTACTGTTAGTATTACTTTATCCATGGCAGTTATTTATATTATTGTAGCTATCTTTGCAGGGTCAGAATATATAGAAAAAGAAATCAGTAGTGGTACAAGTGGTCTAGTTTATGCTTTACAATTAGCAGGTCAATTTGCAGCAGGTGTATTTGTTATTTTAGCAGGTGTTCGCCTTATTTTGGGTGAAATTGTTCCAGCCTTTAAAGGTATTTCAGAGCGTCTTGTACCTAATTCAAAACCTGCTTTGGATTGTCCGATTGTTTATACTTATGCACCCAATGCAGTTCTAATTGGATTTATCTCTAGTTTTGTTGGTGGTTTAGTAAGTATGGCAATTATGATTGCTTCAGGAACGGTTGTTATATTACCAGGCGTTGTGCCTCATTTCTTCTGTGGAGCGACTGCAGGTGTTATTGGGAATGCATCTGGTGGTGTTCGTGGAGCCACTATTGGAGCATTTTTACAAGGTATTTTAATCAGTTTTCTTCCAGTCTTTTTAATGCCAGTTTTGGGAGGACTTGGTTTCCAAGGATCAACTTTCTCAGATGCAGATTTTGGTCTATCAGGAATTATTTTAGGAATGTTAAATCAATTTGGCTCACAAGCAGGCATTGTGATTGGTCTTGTTCTTATTTTAGCAGTTATGTTTGGAGTATCCTTTATTAAAAAGCCATCTGTAAAGGAGGAATAAGGGATGATTTTAAGTAAAAATAGAGAAGATGAGTTAAGAAAATTTGCGACTAACATCCGATTAAATACTCTTGAAACCTTGAATCATCTTGGATTTGGTCATTATGGAGGGAGCCTGTCTATCGTAGAAGTTCTAGCAGTGCTTTATGGTGAAATAATGCCAATGACTCCAGAAATATTTGCATCGCGAGATAGAGATTATTTCATATTATCAAAAGGTCACGGAGGACCAGCTCTATACAGTACACTCTATTTGAATGGTTTCTTTGACAAAGAATTCTTATATTCTTTAAATACAAATGGAACCAAATTACCGTCTCATCCTGATAGAAATCTAACGCCAGGCATAGATATGACAACGGGCTCTTTAGGACAAGGAATTAGTGTTGCAACCGGACTTGCATATGGTCAGAGAATAAGAAAAAGTCCCTTTTATACCTATGCTATTGTTGGAGATGGTGAGTTAAATGAGGGACAATGTTGGGAGGCTATACAGTTTGCTTCTCATCAACAGTTATCTAATTTAATTGTATTTGTAGACGATAACAAAAAACAATTAGATGGTTTTACAAAGGATATTTGTAATCCAGGTGATTTTGTAGAAAAATTCTCATCATTTGGATTTGAATCCATTAGGGTCAATGGTTCAGATATTAGAGAAATTTATGAAGGGATTATCCAATTAAAACAGTCAAATAATTCATCCCCTAAGTGTATTGTATTAGACACTATTAAAGGTCAAGGAGTTCGAGAGCTGGAAGAAATGAAATCCAATCATCATCTTCGCCCTACTGTAGAGGAGAGACAAATGTTAACTTCAGTTGTAGAAAGATTAAGTCAGGAATTGGAGGAAACAGAATGATGAGAAGTACGAAAGAATTACGACATGTGTATAGAGATTTCCTTCTAGAGGCTAACCAAAGTTATTCTGATATAGTAGTTTTAGAAGCAGACTTGTCAAGTTCTATGGCTACTAATAATCTTGAAAAGGACTTTGGAGACCGTTATGTGAATGTTGGAATAATGGAAGCAGAAATGGTCGGGCTTGCAGCAGGTTTATCTATTCAGGGGTTTAGACCTTATCTTCATACATTTGGCCCTTTTGCTTCAAGAAGAGTATTTGATCAATTATTTATTTCTCTTGGGTACGCACAATTGGATGCCACTGTGATTGGCTCAGATGCAGGAGTAACGGCAGAGATGAATGGTGGAACACATATGCCATTTGAAGAAATTGGATTGTTACGTTTAATTCCTAAATCAATCATTTTTGAAGCAACTGATGATATCCAATTTCATGAAATCTTGAACCAGACATTATACTTAAAAGGACTAAAATATATTCGAACAATTAGAAAAGCTCCAGAGGCTGTATATCAAGGTGGAGAAGACTTTTCTAAAGGCTACATTGAGTTAAGACACGGTGAAGATGTTGTAATAGTTGCTTCTGGCATAATGGTTGCTCCAAGTATTCGAGTTGCGGATGAACTGTCTAAATTAGGTTATTCAGAGGTGTGATAGATTTATTTAGAATTAAACCGATACCAGAACAGATAAAAACAATGTTAAGTGGAAAAACTATATTTACTGTAGAAAACCACAATCAGATAGGTGGAATTGGCAGTGCTTTATGTGAATTATTCTCTGATGATGGAATAACAAAAATTCATCGGATGGGTGTTCAAGAAAGATTCGGTCAAGTTGGGAAAATGGATTATCTTCTTAATGAGTATGGTTTGAGTGAATCGAATATAAAAGAGAAAGTTCTAGAGTTTTATAATGCAAGATAGATGTTAAATACACTTATCTGAAAGAACTTCTGTAAAAATTACATTACGTTATTTAAAGCAAGCGGATTAAAAGCATATTCTGGTCATCAGAAAGTGCCCTGATCCGCTTTGTTGTTTTTAATTTAAAATGTTTATATGTATATAGAATTTTCTGAAAATTCAAGAATTTTCTTCTGTTCATTGCTTTTAAAATGTGCTATAATAGTAAAAACTGAAATGGGAGGGAACAAATGACTGAATTAGATAAACGTCACCGCAGTAGCATTTATGACAGCATGGTTAAATCACCAAACCGTGCTATGCTTCGTGCGACTGGTATGACAGATAAGGACTTTGAAACACCGATTGTGGGAGTGATTTCGACTTGGGCGGAAAATACACCATGTAATATCCACTTGCATGATTTTGGGAAATTGGCGAAAGAGGGTGTCAAATCGGCAGGTGCTTGGCCTGTGCAGTTTGGGACTATCACTGTAGCGGACGGGATTGCTATGGGAACACCTGGTATGCGTTTCTCTTTGACATCTCGTGATATCATTGCAGACTCAATCGAGGCGGCTATGGGTGGGCACAACGTCGATGCTTTTGTTGCTATCGGTGGCTGTGACAAGAACATGCCGGGTTCTATGATTGCCATTGCTAATATGGATATTCCAGCTATTTTTGCTTATGGTGGAACTATTGCACCGGGAAATCTTGATGGCAAAGATATTGACTTAGTTTCTGTTTTTGAGGGGATCGGAAAATGGAACCACGGTGATATGACGGCTGAGGACGTGAAACGTCTTGAATGTAATGCCTGCCCTGGACCTGGTGGCTGTGGTGGTATGTATACTGCTAATACCATGGCGACAGCTATCGAAGTTCTCGGTATGAGTTTGCCAGGCTCTTCATCTCATCCAGCTGAATCAGCAGACAAGAAAGAAGACATCGAAGCAGCAGGACGTGCTGTTGTTAAGATGTTGGAGCTTGGTCTCAAGCCATCAGACATCTTGACTCGTGAAGCCTTTGAAGATGCCATCACTGTAACTATGGCTCTCGGTGGTTCTACAAATGCCACTCTTCACTTGCTTGCCATTGCCCACGCCGCAAATGTTGACTTGTCACTTGAGGACTTTAATACCATCCAAGAACGTGTGCCTCACTTGGCCGACTTGAAACCATCTGGTCAGTATGTCTTCCAAGACCTCTACGAAGTCGGTGGTGTGCCTGCGGTTATGAAGTACTTGCTGGCAAATGGATTCCTTCACGGGGACCGTATCACATGTACGGGTAAGACTGTCGCTGAGAACTTAGCTGACTTTGCAGACCTTACACCAGGTCAAAAAGTCATCATGCCACTTGAAAATCCAAAACGCGCGGACGGTCCGCTTATCATCTTGAACGGGAACCTTGCTCCTGACGGTGCAGTTGCCAAGGTATCAGGTGTTAAAGTTCGTCGTCACGTTGGTCCAGCTAAAGTCTTTGATTCAGAAGAAGATGCGATTCAGGCTGTTCTGACAGATGAAATCGTTGATGGCGATGTAGTCGTTGTTCGTTTCGTTGGACCTAAGGGTGGTCCTGGTATGCCTGAGATGCTGTCACTTTCATCCATGATTGTTGGTAAAGGTCAGGGAGATAAGGTTGCCCTCTTGACGGATGGCCGTTTCTCTGGTGGTACTTATGGTCTGGTTGTTGGACATATCGCTCCTGAAGCTCAGGATGGTGGACCAATTGCCTACCTTCGTACAGGCGATATCGTTACGGTTGACCAAGATACCAAAGAAATTTCCATGGCCGTATCCGAAGAAGAACTTGAAAAACGCAAGGCAGAAACAACCTTGCCACCACTTTACAGCCGTGGTGTCCTCGGTAAATATGCCCATATCGTATCATCTGCTTCACGCGGAGCCGTGACAGACTTCTGGAATATGGACAAGTCAGGTAAAAAATAAACTCACACTCTTCGAAAATCTCTTCAAACCACGTCAACGGCGCCTTGCCGTAGGTATGGTTACTGACTTCGTCAGTTCTATCCACAACCTCAAAACAGTGTTTTAAGCTGACTTCGTCAGTTCCATCCACAACCTCAAAACAGTGTTTTGAGCTGACTTCGTCAATTTTATCCACAACTTCAAAACAGTGTTTTGAGCAACCTGCGGCTAGTTTTCTAGTTTGCCCTTTGATTTTCATTGAGTATCAAAAAGCAAGCCATTTTCGGCTTGCTTTTTTCATCTTTAAAAGTGATTGGTCTGATTAACGAGGTGGTAGTCCAAGGGCAATACGGCCATAGCGACTGATTCGTGTGATTTTCCAAGCAGGCGACCAGGTAACTTCAACCTTGACATCTTCGATCCCCTCGATTTGTTTCAGACCTGCAACGATTTCAATAGGCAGGCTTTCGGCACAATCACAGGCGGTGTCAGTGAAGGTCATGACAATCTTGCAGAGACCTGTTTCGTCCAGATTGATTTCATAGATCAGCCCTAGATTGTAAACATCCAATTCCACATCTGTATCAAAAACCTTCTCTAGTTTTTCGATAATTTGATCTTGCAAGGCCAAAGCACGGTCATTGATTTTGATATCCTCTCTCATTACAGTCCCTCCACATGATAAATATCCCCTATTTTCTCATAACTCTGACAATTTGGCAAGCTTTTGATGAATTTTCTGAAAAATATGATAAAATGAAGAAAATACGGAATCAAGGGGAAGTCTATGGAGCAGATTGGAAAAGTCTTTAGACAATTACGAGAGTCAAGAAATATCTCACTGAGACAAGCAACCGGGGGACAATTTTCGCCGTCTATGTTGTCCCGCTTTGAAACAGGTCAGAGTGAGCTTTCGGTGGAAAAGTTTCTATTTGCCTTGGGAAATATATCTGCCAGTGTAGAGGAAATTCTCTTTCTGGCGAGAGGTTTTCAGTATGATACAGATTCTGAGTTGAGAAAAGAAATCATAGATGTCTTGGATCCAAAGAATATAGCTCCTCTTGAGGACTTGTATCGCAAGGAGTATCAAAAGCATGTCCATTCTCAAAACAAACAGAAACATATTTTAAATGCCATTATGATTAAGTCTTATATGAAGAGCATGGATGATACGGTAGAGTTAACGGCAGAGGAAGGGAAAGTCCTTCATGATTATTTGTTTTCTACCGAGATTTGGGGAATCTATGAACTCAATTTATTTTCAGTCAGTTCTCCCTTTTTATCTGTTTCTCTTTTTACTAGATATGTACGAGAAATGGTACGCAAATCTGATTTTCTAATGGAAATGTCTGGCAATCGAAACCTTTTTCACACTATACTATTGAATGGCTTTTTAGCTAGCATTGAGTGTGAAGAATTTACCAATGCCTCTTATTTTAAACGTGTTATCGAAGAGCATTTCTACAATGAAAATGAAACCTATTTCCGAATTGTCTATTTGTGGGCAGAGGGTCTCCTTGATAGTAAACAAGGCAGAGTCAAGGAAGGTCAGAAAAAGATGGAGGATGCTGTCCGTATTTTTGAGATGCTTGGTTGTAATAAATCTGCCGAATACTATAGAAATACGACCGATTGTTGAATATCTGCAAACTACGAAAATAATTTGAAATTTTAAGCGATAGAACTATTGAGCTTTCTCAGGCCATCAAAGAAATTCTATCGTTTCTTTTTTCTCATTTTATTTGTTGCATATATTCAAAAGTTTTTCTTCTAAAATTTCTAAGTGCTATACTATAGTCATACTTCACATAAGAACTTATACTCTTCGAAAATCTCTTCAAACCACGTCAGCTCTATCTGCAACCTCAAAACAGTGTTTTGAGCAGCCTACGGCTAGCTTCCTAGTTTGCTCTTTGATTTTCATTGAGTATTTGAACAAGAAGGGAGATTATCTATGAAACTATTGTTCAGAAATCAAGCTTATCGTCTCTTGACTTTGTCACGCTTCTTCAATGCTTTTGGTGCTTCAATTTTTAATCTGGTCTTTATCGTCTATGCATCGACCCTACCACAAGCCTCCTTTGCTGTTGCTATGGCGAATATTGTCATGCTTCTTCCGACTCTCTTTACAGTTTTTGTAGGGGTTCGGGCAGATTACACGAGGGACAAGGTCAAATGGATGGTCTATAGTGGTTTGTTTCAGGCGGTTCTATTTTTTCTAGCAGCCCTAGTTGTTCAGCAAGCTAGTCTCTTTGCCTTTTCTAGCCTGTGTTTAATCAATGTCATTAGTGATGTCATCAGTGATTTTGCAGGTGGCTTGCGCATGCCTCTCATTAAGGAAAAAGTAGCTGAAGACGATCTGATGGAGGCTTATTCTTTTAACCAGTTTATCACCTATATTTCAGCTATTGGTGGTCAAGCTTTTGGAGTCTGGCTCTTAGGTCTATCTGTCAACAATTTTTCCCTCGTTGCGGGAATCAATGCCTGTTTCTTCCTAGTATCAGCCGTCATCCTCTTTTTAGGAAAAAGCAAATTGAGCCTGTCAATGTCATCTGCTGATGGTGAAATTCTAAAAAATGAGAAGCTTCCGATCAAAGAGCAGTTCCTAACGATTTATCGAAATTTACGTCTCGTTTTTCTTAAAGGTGGACAGAAAAACTTTGGATTCATGATCTTTGCTGTCTTGCTTATCAATGCCTTGGGTGGCGCTTTAGGAAGCATCTATAACATCTTCTTTTTGAGCCATTCTCTTTTGGACTTTTCTTACACAGAGGCATTATTTATCAGTCAATTCTGTGCTTTGTTAGCAATCATCATCAGTAGCCTTACGGGCAATGATTATTTTGGGAAGCAGTCCTTGCCTAGATTGATGATGTGGGTGACCGTAGGACTCAGTCTAGTTGGTCTGGCTAATGTGTTCAATCAAGTCGTACTTGGTTTACTATTTCTCTGTTCAACTCTGTATGTGTCTGGTAAAGTTCAACCAAAGATTAGTGCCATGCTCCTGAAAAATCTAGCTCCAGAGGTTCTAGCTCGTACCAGTAATTTTTTAGGTTTATTGTTCACCTTATCCATACCTGTGGGAACAGCTTGTTTTTCACTTGTAGCCGTATGGAATATACAGTTGACTTGGATGCTATTTGTTGGTCTTTCCTTGCTAGCTATTCTTTTGACAGTTATTAATCTCAAAAATGATATCTAAATCCTAAATTTTTTCTCACTGTTTTAATCCCTCTATTTATGGTAAAATAAGACTATTAAGTTTAAAGAGGATCCCCTATGAAATTACAAAAACCAAAAGGAACGCAGGATATCTTACCTGCTGAATCTGCCAAATGGCAGTACGTTGAGGGCTTTGCCCGTGAGATTTTCAAGCGCTATAACTATGCAGAAGTGCGCACGCCTATTTTTGAGCATTACGAGGTTATCAGCCGCTCTGTCGGAGATACAACGGATATCGTAACCAAGGAAATGTACGACTTCTATGACAAGGGAGACCGTCATATTACCCTCCGTCCAGAAGGAACTGCACCCGTTGTCCGTTCCTATGTGGAAAATAAACTTTTCGCCCCAGAAGTGCAAAAGCCAAGTAAGTTCTACTACATGGGCCCTATGTTCCGTTATGAGCGTCCACAGGCAGGTCGTTTGCGCCAATTCCACCAGATTGGTGTTGAGTGTTTTGGCTCTAGCAATCCAGCTACTGATGTGGAAACCATCGCTATGGCAGCTCACTTCCTGAAAGAAATCGGTATCCAAGGTGTCAAATTGCACCTTAACACTCTTGGAAATCCTGAGAGCCGTGCGGCCTACCGTCAAGCCTTGATTGACTATTTGACACCGCTCAAGGAGACCTTGTCTAAGGATAGCCAACGCCGTTTGGAGGAAAATCCTCTTCGTGTTTTGGATTCTAAGGAAAAAGAAGACAAGGTAGCAGTAGAGAATGCACCGTCTATCTTGGACTTTCTTGATGAAGAGAGCCAAGCTCATTTTGATGCTGTGCGTCAGATGTTGGAAAATCTTGGTGTAGACTACATCATCGATACCAATATGGTGCGTGGTTTGGACTACTACAACCACACGATTTTCGAGTTTATCACTGAGATTGAGGGCAATGACCTGACAGTCTGCGCGGGTGGTCGTTACGATGGCTTGGTTGCTTACTTTGGTGGCCCTGAAACTGCTGGATTTGGTTTTGGACTTGGTGTAGAGCGTCTGCTTCTCATTCTTGAAAAGCAAGGTGTGTCTCTCCCTATCGAAAACGCCCTAGATGTCTATATAGCAGTCTTGGGAGAAGGAGCAAATGTCAAGGCCTTGGAATTAGTACAGGCTCTTCGCCAACAAGGATTCAAAGCAGAGCGTGATTACCTCAACCGTAAACTCAAAGCTCAGTTCAAGTCAGCCGATGTCTTTGCAGCTAAGACCCTCATCACCCTAGGTGAGAGTGAAGTCGAAAGCGGACAAGTAACGGTCAAGAACAACCAAACCCGAGAAGAAGTGCAAGTGTCGCTTGAGACAATCAGCCAAAACTTCTCAGAAATCTTTGAAAAATTAGGCTTTTAATAGTAGATAAACTGGTTAGGATCTTATTCCTGACCTTTTTCTTTTGCAAAATGACAAAAATCATAAACTTTTTGACAAATATTCTTGTCAAAAAGAAAAAGATGTGTTACAATATAAGCAAGTTAAGAAATAGGAGGGAGCCACATGTGGGTATGGATTTTGTTTCCTTTTCTCGTCTTGATTTATATGAGTCAATCTAAGAAAATCAAGCGGATAGAGAAGAGGTTAAAGGTAATCGAAAGAAAAGAGAAAGGAAACGCAGAAATGTCGAGATTATTGCAAGAAATGATTGGAAAGAAACCAACAATCATTGGAGAACTATTTGGAACAAATTTTTGGGAAGTTGTGGATGTTGATGAGGAATGGGTCAAGCTACGATACGTAGATAAGACGGGAAAAGAAAAAATCAAGTTGCAACGTATTGAGGATATCCAAACAGTTGAATTTGATGGAGAGTAGGTGTGTAACATGCAACTAAAAAATCGTCTAAAAGAGCTTCGGGCTCGCGATGGCCTCAATCAAACCGACCTAGCTAAACTGGCAGGGGTTTCCAGACAGACCATTAGCCTACTAGAACGGGATGAGTACACCCCATCCATTATCATTGCCCTGAAAATATCTCAGATTTTCAACGAAACAGTCGAATCAGTATTTCGCTTGGAGGAGGACGAGTGATGAACAAGTATAAAGTGATTTATTACATGAGTGTTCTTGCCCTCATTGTGAATGCTTTCGCTATGGTTGGAACATTACTGGGGTGGTTCTATTTTGTTGAAAGTAAGTATTTGTTTTGGGTTAACTTAGTCCTCTTGTCCATTTTCAACTGGTTAAAGAAAAAGGAGAAAAATGATGAACAAGTATAAAGTGATTTATTATGTAGTTGCCATAGCTCTATTAGTCAGCCTGTGTCTACTAATTGGAACAAATCTAGGATGGTTTGATCTCTATTACAGCGACCAATTTATCTGGGCCTACTTTGCTCTTATCCCAGTCGTTGACTGGATTGAAAAGAAATCCAAAAATCTAGCAAGTAAATAAGGAGAATGAATATGGAAAAGAAAAAGAAAAAGAAACGTGGATTGTTATTATTTTTGATGTCTATTGTCTTGGGAGGTTTCTTGGGCATGTTTGTAGGGATGTTTAAGGCACGTGCCGAATCCCACGAAATTATGTTAGATGTGAAAGTCTTGATACCATGGATATCAGCTATTTGTTTACTGATAGGTTTCATTAGTCTTCTTTTGACGTTCAATTTCCTAAAGAAAAGCAGAAAATTTCACTCCTTGTATCAAGAGGAAATGGATGATGATCTGAATGAAGCCTATTATGTGCAGATGTATCGGAATCTCGAGTTTGGAACTATTGCTTTTAATAGTGCAAGCGTAGCGATTTTATTGGCTCTCTTCATTTCAGGAAGTGAAGTAATTGTACTCGATATAAGCCATATAACCTTATCCCTTTCCTTTTTGGGATTAGTGTTGGTTTTCAATGCTCAAAATTATCTTTTTAAGACTATTGCGATTGTTCGTCAGATTGGTTTGGTGTTTTTCTCTACACCAAAGGATATCTTGGAGCATTTAGATTCTTACGATGAAGGGGAGCGCAAGGCTAATTTGGAACAGAGTTTTCGGATTTTATTCCAATTAAATAACTATGTCTTGCCAGGTCTCTACTTTCTGATTGCTCTCTTTTCTTTACTGACAGGAGAGATTCAGTTACTAGCCTTCTTGCTTGTCGGAGCAATCCATATTTATATCAATGTGATGCAGTTACCTATGGTAAAACGCTATTTCAAATAAAGGAGTTTCTATGATTCGTGTTGAAAATGTAAGCAAAAGTTTTGGGAGCAAAAAAGCTCTTCATCAGATTTCTTTTGAGATTAAGGAGGGTGAAATCTTTGGTTTTCTTGGTCCTTCTGGCTCAGGTAAAACAACCATGATCAATGTCTTAACAGGACAGTTGGCTGCTGATCAAGGTAAAACAGTTTTGTTAGGCAAGAATTCTCAAGATTTAACCTCAAATGATTTGGAACAAATTGGTATTGTTAGTGATGGCAGTGGTTTTTATGAAAAGATGAGTCTTTATAAAAATCTTCTCATCTATGCTAAGTTATATGGTCTCAAGTCAGATAGAGTAAATCAGGTACTCCAACAGGTTGGATTGGCAGATGCTAAAGATATTATCGCAGAAAAACTATCTACAGGAATGAAACAACGAATGTTCTTGGCTCGTGCCCTTCTGAATGCACCTAAGATTCTCTTCCTAGATGAGCCAACCAGTGGCTTAGACCCTACAACATCTAAGATGATTCATACCCTACTTCAAGAATTAAAGCAGGCGGGGACAACTATCTTTCTGACCACGCATGATATGAATGAAGCAACTCTGCTTTGTGATCGCTTATCTCTTTTAAATAAGGGGAACTTAATAGAGTATGGAAGTCCGCAAGATATTATCCAGAAGTACCATGTGGATAAGAAAGTACGTGTGGTTTATAACGATGGACGAGAACAGATAGTTCCATTTGAAGAATTACCACATTTAGACACGACAGATTTGATGGTGGTTCACTCTTGTGAGCCAACACTAGAAGAAATCTTTATCAGATTGACAGGAGAAAAGTTAGATGTTTAGAAAATTAAATGCCCTACTATGGTTAAGAGTGCAAGTTCTTATTAGCAATTCAACTTTGTTGGCGACTTTATTGATGCCTTTTGGTATTGCTGTTTTATATAATGAATTTTTAAATAAGAATGGACAATTGAGCCTGTTTTTACTATCTGCTAGCTTGACGATGGTCTTGAGCATGGGAAGTGGTTATATGGTATCGATTATGATGGCTGAAGATAAGGAAAAGCGCAATCTTAAATCACTCATCCTAAGTGGTGTGACAGCAACAGAATATACTTTCAGTATGCTCATTCTCCCTATGTTGATTATGTTGCTTGGAATGATTTCACTACCAATCTATCTTAAAGTGGATGTATCAGGTTACTTATTTGCCTATGTTATCTATTTGGTCCTAGCAACTATTAGTGTTATTTTTCTCAACCTTCTAATCGGTGCGGTGTCAGATACTCAATCTAAAGCGCAAGTTTATAGTATCTTTCCTATGTTTATCGTCTCTTTTTTACCCATGTTTGCTCTTCAAAATGATACGGTTCAGAAAGTATTGGATTACTCTTTTATTGGTCCAATTGTAAATCTTTTAAATAAAAAAGGTGGAGAAATATCTTTTTCTAACATCGGCATGTTACTTGCCTGGGTACTTGTGTTAGGAATAGCAAACCTCTTTGTATTGAAAAACAGTTATAAAGCAAGATAGGAGACTTTTATGAAATTACTTAAAAACCTCGGCTGGTTTATTCTAGCCATTCTATCCTTTTTATTCATCTATGGCTTCATTCAGGTGCTCGCAACTACGTCGCTTGCCTTAGGCGGTTCACCCTATGCTGTGACCTTGCTCTATGTGGCCTTGGCTGGAGTTTATGTGTACGGCATTTACAAATGGTACCAGAAAGGTTCTGTCCATATTGAGAAGAGCGACTTCAACCGATTTATTTGGCTTCCTGCCTTGGTTTGGTTCTTATCTCTGGTTGTCCAGTTTTTCTTGCCAAATGACCCTTCAGTAAATCAGCAAATAGCGATAGACTTGACCTTATCTCAACCACTTTTCTCATTCTTTGCGGTCGTTATTTTTGCTCCTTTGACGGAAGAACTTATCTTTAGAGGGATGTTAGCACGCTACCTCTTTCCTAAGCAGGACAATAGTAAACAAACTCTGATTTTTCTTCTGGTATCCAGTGTTTTGTTTGCTTTGATTCATTTCCCAGGTGATGTGCAACAATTTTTTGTCTATTTTAGCCTTGGTTTTAGTTTAGGCTTGGCTTATATTAGCAGAAAAGGTCTGGTCTACAGTATTTCTCTTCACGCTTTGAATAATTTAGTCGGCTTTTTGATGATTCTCATGCTATAATAGAGTCAGGAGGTCACATGAAACGAGTAATTTTATTAGCAGTGATTCAAGCAGTTGTTCTATTTTTCATTATCGGGGCACTAGCTTATGCCTTCAAAGGCGATTTCTTCTACAATTATCTAGCAGTTGTCTTTGCCCCTATTGCAGGTGTACTGCGTTTTGGGACGGCTTACATAACGGAAATTGTCTTGCCTCGAAAGGCAGCCGAAATTGCTGAAAAGCGTAAAGCAGGCAACAATTCAAAATAAAAGAGTCCGGTGAACTTCATCGGATTTTTTGTATGGGCGCTAATTTTTAAAGACTGGCAAACTTTTCTGCTGATTTTCATGAAGAGCCTGCGCTTTTATGGTAAAATAGTAACAGAATAAAAGAGGAGAGAAACAATGAAACGTAGTATGTATGCTGGTCGTGTTCGTGAGGAACACATCGGACAAGAAATAACCTTGAAAGGATGGGTTGGCCGTCGTCGTGACCTTGGTGGTTTGATCTTTATCGACCTTCGTGACCGTGAAGGAATCATGCAGTTGGTTATCAACCCTGAAAAAGTCTCTGCAGAGGTTATGGCAACAGCTGAAAGCCTTCGTAGCGAATTTGTTATCGAGGTGACTGGTCAAGTTGCTGCGCGTGAGCAAGCCAATGATAAGTTGCCAACTGGTGCAGTTGAGTTAAACGTGACGGCTTTGACAGTGCTTAATACAGCTAAGACAACACCATTTGAGATTAAGGATGGTATTGAGGCCAATGACGATACGCGTTTGCGTTACCGTTACCTTGACCTTCGTCGTCCAGAGATGCTGGAAAATCTTAAACTTCGTGCTAAGGTGACCCACTCTATCCGCAACTACTTGGATGAGTTGGAGTTTATCGACGTGGAGACACCATTCCTTTCTAAGTCAACGCCAGAAGGGGCGCGTGACTACTTGGTGCCATCTCGTGTTAATAAAGGGCATTTCTATGCTCTTCCTCAAAGTCCACAAATCACGAAACAACTCTTGATGAATGCTGGTTTTGACCGCTACTACCAAATCGTCAAATGTTTCCGTGATGAGGACTTGCGTGGTGACCGCCAGCCTGAGTTCACTCAGGTCGACTTGGAAACGTCTTTCCTTACTGAGCAAGAAATCCAAGATATCACAGAAGGTTTGATTGCGCGCGTCATGAAGGAAACAAAAGGCATTGAAGTCACTCTGCCTTTCCCTCGTATGAAATACGATGATGCGATGGCTCTTTACGGTTCTGACAAGCCAGATACCCGTTTTGACATGTTGCTTCAGGACTTGACAGAAGTGGTCAAAGGTGTAGACTTTAAAGTCTTTTCAGAAGCACCTGCTGTAAAAGCAATTGTAGTCAAAGGCGCTGCGGACAACTATTCACGTAAAGACATCGACAAGATGACAGAAGTAGCCAAACAATATGGTGCCAAAGGCCTTGCTTGGGTCAAGGTGGTTGATGGAGAATTAAACGGACCAGTTGCCAAGTTCTTGACAGGCATCCAAGCAGAATTGACAACAGCGCTTGCTCTTGAAGATAAGGACTTGGTTCTCTTTGTGGCGGATACGCTTGAGGTAGCAAATGCAACGCTTGGTGCCCTGCGTGGACGTATCGCCAAAGAGCTTGGTTTGATTGATAACGATAAATTCAACTTCCTTTGGGTGGTTGACTGGCCAATGTTTGAATGGTCTGAAGAAGAAGGTCGCTACATGAGCGCCCACCATCCGTTCACCCTTCCACAGGAGGAGACTACTCATGAATTAGAAGGTGATTTGGCTGAGGTTCGTGCCATTGCTTACGATATTGTCTTGAACGGCTATGAGCTTGGTGGTGGTAGCCTTCGTATCAATCAAAAAGACCTTCAAGAACGTATGTTCAAGGCTCTTGGTTTCTCAGCCGAAGAAGCCAATGACCAGTTTGGCTTCCTTCTTGAAGCCATGGACTATGGTTTCCCACCACACGGTGGTTTGGCTATCGGGCTTGACCGATTTGTCATGCTCTTAGCAGGAGAAGAAAATATCCGTGAAGTTATTGCCTTTCCTAAGAACAACAAGGCAAGTGACCCAATGACACAAGCTCCTTCAACAGTCGCTCTCAAACAACTAGAGGAACTCAGCTTACAAGTAGAAGAAGATGAAACAAGCAAAACGAATTAAGCGGTGGCGCTATTATCTGCGCCGCTTTGCTTATCAGATAAAAATTTTACGTGTCTTACAAAGCATCTCTCGGGAAAAATATGATGAGAAGATTTCAGCTTCTCTGGTCTATGGTTTTTTATCAGCAGTGGCAGTCAATTTCTTTTTCCAACCAGGGCATGTGTATTCGAGTGGTGCGACAGGTCTGGCACAGATTATCTCTGCCTTGAGTAATCACTGGTTTGGTTTTCATATTCCGATTTCGCTAACCTTTTACGCTATTAACTTCCCTTTGATGGTCTTGGCTTGGTATCAGATTGGCCATAAGTTCACCGTCTTTACCTTTATCACGGTATCCATGAGTTCCTTCTTTATCCAGTTTGTCCCTGTGGCAACCTTGACGGAGGATCCCATTATCAATGCCCTTTTTGGGGGCGTTGTCATGGGCTTGGGGATTGGTTTTGCTCTTCGCAACAATATCTCTAGTGGTGGGACGGATATTGTCAGTTTGACTATTCGCAAGAAAACAGGTAAGAATGTCGGTAGTATTTCTTTCTTAGTAAATGGGACTATCATGCTGATAGCAGGCTTGACCTTTGGTTGGAAATACGCTCTCTACTCTATGATTACCATCTTTGTCTCTAGCCGTGTCACAGACGCTGTCTTTACTAAGCAAAAACGCATGCAGGCTATGATTGTGACCAATCATCCAGATAAAGTAATTGAGAAAATCCATAAAAAATTGCACCGCGGAGCAACCATGATCCACGATGCAGAAGGAACCTACAATCACGAGAGAAAGGCAGTTTTAATCACTGTTATTACACGTGCAGAGTTTAATGAATTTAAACAGATTATGAAACAGGTGGACTCAGGAGCCTTTGTCTCTGTATCGGAGAATGTTCATATTCTGGGACGATTCGTTGAAACAGAAAATTAGTGACCAAAAAAACCAGCGCGAGCTGGTTTTTATTTTTCGATAATTTTGTGGGCGATTAACTGACGGTAACAAATTTGTTTATTGCTTTTAGCATCGTTGATAATCTGAAGAATTGTTTCAAATGATGTTCGACCAAGTTCTAGGCTATTAATATCGACATAGGCTGCCAAGTTGAGCTTGGGATTGACTGAGTCGAAGCTGAGGACAGGGACATCCAGTTGGTGTTTTGCGATGTAATCACAGACCCCTGCAGCAAGGAGACTATCAATGGTAATAATAGCGTCAATATTTGGATCGTGTTTGAAGAGAAGTCTACTAAAGCGATAACCATTATCTTCAAGAAATTCAGTAGCAAAGTAAGTCAGATTAGTATCGAGAGGAAGTTGGTATTGTTTTAGAGCTAGCTCGTAACCTGTCAGACGGTCTTGTGTTACGAAGAGTCGCTTAGTACCTCCGATAAAGGCAATTCGCTTGCATCCTTTTTTGATGAAATACTCTGTCGCATCAAAACCAGCTTGGACATTGTCATTATCGACAAGTGGAATGAAAGGAGATAGAGATTTACCTAAGATAAGGAAAGGAAATTGCTCGTCTGCTACTAACTTAACCAAAGGGTCCTCTTCTTGGGCATAGAGGAAAATCAAACCATCTACACGCTTACCATAGACCATCTGAGAAATAGCTTTAAGACGCTCTTTGGCATCTTTACCTGTCGCAATCTGAATGGCGTAGTGATTTTCAGAAGCGACTTGGGCAATGCCACGGAGAACAGATGGGAAGAAAGGATTTTGATAGAAGGCATCTGAGTCGTCAGGAAGCACCAAGCCAATAACTTGGGTATAACTGCTTACCAAGCTACGAGCATTGAGGTTGGGGTGGTAGTTGAGTTCCTTCATAGCCTTGCGAACGCGTTTTTTTGTTTCGTCGCTAATGGTTGATTTATTTTGAATAACACGGGTTACGGTTGAAGGCGAAACACCAGCAGCCTTGGCCACGTCTTTAATCGTAACGGGCATAAAAATCTCCTATTTATGGTAATCTGGATCACGGAAATGTGTTTTATAAAAGATAGTGACCAGATACAGAACAAAAAGAATGTTTTGTATAGTGATGAGGTTTGACATATTTTGGCCAAATAATCCCAAAATAAGCGTAATCAGAGTTGGCAATCCTAAACAGTTCAAGATAAAATGATAGCACTCTTTAAAGGTTCTAAATGAAAAGAGGCGTGATTTCTTAGTGATATAAAGGAGAAGACTAGCTCCTAGAGAGACAATAAAGAAATTCAAACCAAAGAGGAAGCTGGCACCGAGAACTAGGAAGAGACTGATATAGACACGATTCTGTTGGTACCAGTCTTTAGAAATCGCTTGGGTTAAGCTGTCTTTGCTTTTGAAACTCTCAGTATCAATCACTCGGTAAGAGACTCGGGTCAGTTCCTTATTTTCCTTGCTGATGACGAGCTCATTCGTATCGAAATGCAGTTGCAAGTCCTTAGGTAACTCCTTACTTTGACTGGGACCAATCACAATAGAAGGCGCTTGACTAGCTGTGCCTGTATAAGTTAATGTACCATCAACAATTGCAGCATGCTCAGAGAGATCCTGGACAACCTCATCTGTCAATGGTTCATAGACATTATCGATAAAGGTTTCTAGCGGATAAGTCTCCTGCGAGCTGTTTTGAATGGCAATGGGTACCATAGACAAGCTGATAAGGAAGATACTGGTAAAGAGTAGTTGGAACCAGTTGAGTCCGAAACGTTTGGACAGGGGCTTACGAAATCCCCAAATACTTGAAAAATAGGAAAATGGATATGGAAGCATAGGTATCTTTCTAAAAGGTGTTTTCTATATGAGTATTATTATATAGAGAAATGTGCTTTATTTCAAGTCTAGGAGAAAAATTGCTTGTTGTAAGGATGTTATTTACAGTAACAATCGCTAATACTCAATGAAAATCAAAGTGCAAACTAGGAAGCTAGCCGCAGGTTGCTCAAAGCACAACTTTGAGGTTGCAGATGGAAGCTGACGTGGTTTGAAGAGGTTTTCGAAGAGTATAAAATGAAAAAGGGTGGCGGGGATATATTATCCCTTGTCGCCACCACTTGTAAGTCCTGAAACAAAGTTCTTTTGTAGGAAGAAGAAGAGAATACAGATTGGAAGGGCGATGAGGATAGCACCTGCTGAGAAGTAGGCAATCTTCATGTTTTTCACATTGCTAACGAAGGTTTGGAGACCTACGGCAACAGTAAAGTATTCTTTCTCACGAAGCAAGAAACTAGAGAGGATGTAGTCCCCAAAAGGTCCCATGAAGGCCCAGAGAGCTTGTACGGCAACCATTGGGCGAACAAGTGGAAGAACAATTTGCCAGAAACGGCGGAAGTGTCCTGCACCGTCTAGTTTTGCAGATTCGTCTAAAGACATTGGCACTGTATCGAAGTAGCCTTTCATGAGCCAAGCATTCATCGGGATACCACCACCAACGTAGAGGAAGATGAGGAACCAGCTGTGGTTAAGGGCGTTCAACATAAGCGCCATAACGAAGAAGGCTGTCAAAGCGGCCATAGTTGGCACCATTTGGATAATCAAGAAGAAGACCAAACTTTGTTTACGAGCCAAGAAGTTGTAACGGCTGTAAGCATAACCAGCAAGTACGATAATACTTGTTTGAACAGCCATGGTAATCAAGGCGATAATCAAAGTGTTGAGGTACCAAGTACCGTACAAGGTTTCAGTGAAGAGGCCTTTAAAGTTATCAAAATTGAGGTCGATGTTAGTATCTAGTTTAAAGGCTGAGACGTTACCTGCTTTAAAGGCTGACATGATGGTAATCAAAAGTGGATAGATAATGACAATTGATAGACCAATCAGGTAAAGGTAAGTAAGGGTTTGAGTCAGTCTACGTTTGAGTTTAATTGAGTTATTCATCTTAGACGTCCTCCATATCAAATGCGTGTAGTTTCTTGAATGCGATCATAGAGATTGAGATGACAATGATAGAGATAATCAAGGTAACAGCTGCCGCCATTGAGTATTGAGGAGATGTACCTGTTGTCAAACGGTAAATCCATGAGATCAAGATATCGGTTGAACCAGCTCCACCACCGACACTACCAGGACCTCCACCATTGAAGAGGTACATGATAGAGAAGTTGTTAAAGTTGAAGGTGTATTGACTAATCAAAGTAGGTGCCGCAACAGCCAAGATCATTGGGAAAGTGATGTTGCGGAATTTTTGCCAAGCATTAGCACCGTCAATATAAGCTGCTTCGTAAAGGTCGTTAGGAATAGATTGTAAGATACCCAAAGTCAAAACGTAGATGTATGGGAATCCGAGCCAACCTTGCATCATAATCAAGGCAATCTTAGTCCAAGTTGGGTCTGTTTTCCAAGGGATAAGAGCCCCATCAAGGAAAGGAAGGAATTTAGCAAAGATTGGCAATACTTGAGTGTTGATAGCTCCGACACTATCATTAAACATGTTTGAGAATGTCAAGATAGTGATGAAGGCTGGGACAGCCCAAGGAAGAAGGAAAATAACACCAAAGATACGTTTTCCTTTGATAAATGGTTGGTTAGCAATGATAGCTGTGAAGATACCAATCACAATCTGTAAAGTTGAGGCTGCCAAAGCCCAGATGATAGTCCAAGAAAGAACAGACCCAAAGGCTGAACGGAAGGTACTCAAGCTCCAGATATTACTAAAGTTTGTTAAACCAACCCAGTCCAACAATTTGTTTGGTGGTAAGTGTTGGAAGTCATAGTTGGTAAAGGCGATCATCAAGGTTACGATAACTGGGAAGATAATCGCGAAGGTCATGGCAACATAAGATGGAATGATCAAGAGGTAAGGGAAGCCATTTTCATAAATCCCTTTGATCATGTCTTTGAATGTGCGTGGAACTGGAATTCCATTGTTAATGCGTTTTGCAATCGTATGTGCATCTTTGATATTTGAGAAATAAAAGAGTACATAAACGACTACAAAGATTAAATGGAAGGCACCGCGAATCAGCATAAAGAGGGAATTGTCACGACCTGGCTTGTCACCAAGAGTGATGAGGTTGCTCAATTCAGGGGCTGCAAGTGCTAGGAAATAAAGGACAAATACGATGGTTACACCAAGGAAGATAAAACCTTTGGCTTTTTGTTTATTGTAAATCTGTCCTAACCCAGGAATGATAGACAGCAGGGCTGCTTTACTAGGTTGTTGCTTTTCCATAATAACTCCTTTCATAGGATACTGCTTTTTTATAAGAAAGCTAAATTATTTGTGTTTCTATTGATAAATTCAAAGGGGGATTTGATTTCCACCCCCCTTGAACAAATTTGTTATTCACCAAATTTTTGTTTGATTGTTTCTTTAATCAATGTTACAGCATCGTTAGCAGATGTTTTCGCATCTTTTTGACCACTTACAGCATCAAAGAGCATGTTTTTCGCTGGATCCCAAACTGCAGACATTTGAGAGATGTTTGGCAGTGGCTGAGTGCTCTTGAACTGTTTGATAACAGCTGTTGTCAACTCATCGTTTTTACCTTCAGCGTATGAACGAGCTTCAGTATTAGCTGGGATTTCATTAGTCTTATCGTATAAGGCTTTTTGTTGTTCAGTTGAAACAAGGAAGTCTACAAATTTTTGTGCGGCTTCAAGGTTCTTAACGGCTTGAGGGATGACCCAGGCTTTACCACCACCGAATGCAGCATATTCTTTTCCATTTGGAAGAGTTGGAATAGTTGCAACTCCGTAGTTTACTTTAGCATCTTTGAAGGCTTGAGCTTTCCAAGGTCCGTCGATGATAGCAGCTGTTTTACCTTCTTGGAAATGAGTTTGGATCAAGTTTCCAGCACCTTCTGTATCTTGCATACCTTTAGGCCATTTTTCATACCAAGATTTAGCGTAGTTGATACCTGCGATAGAACCGTCGTTGGCAAGACCGATGTCTTTAGGATCTTTACCATTTTGACCGAATACGTATCCGCCGTTACCAGCAAGAAGTCCGTATGCATAGTAGAAGTTTGTCCAGTCAGCTAGGAAGGCAGTAGTTTTGCCATCTTCTCCAGCGAAGGCATATTTGCTATCTTTAGCAAGGTTTTCCAAGTCAGCAAATGTTTTTGGAGCATCTTTTACCAAGTCTTTGTTGTAGTACATAACAAGTGACTCGATAACGGCAGGAGCACCGTAAACTTTACCATTAGCAGCGGTTACAAGAGATTTAGTTGTGTCGTCTGTTTTAGCACCATCGCTCAATTTCACTTCTGAAAGTTGTCCGTCAGAACCAAGGCTACCTACACGGTCGTATGGAGCCATCATAATATCAGGGACATTACCAGATTGGTTATCAAGTGAAAGTTTATCAAGACCTCCTAGAGCATCACCAGTTTTAAGAGTAATTTTTACGCCAGCTTCTTTTTCATAAGCTTTAGCAATCTCTTCAATATAGCTCTTATATCCTTCGTCTACATATACAGTGAGTTCTTTGGCTTCAGATGAACCAGACTCAGCAGGCTTATCAGCAGTTTTGCTTCCACAAGCTACCAAAAGCAAGCTAGCAAGTGTAACAGTTCCAAGCACCGCAGCGCTCTTCATGAATTTAGATGACATAGTGTATTCCTCCTAAAGAATAACAAGTTTTATTGATAAGGAAAACGCAAACGTTTTCCTTTATGAGCTTAGTATAGCACAAATAGAAAACGGTTGCAAGTGTTTTTGTCAAAAATTTTAAAAAAATTTTAAGCTTGATTTGATAGCATGATTTTGCTTTTTAATAGAAGAAAAGTGTGAAATAGATAAGAATACAGTATTTTTAATAAAAAATAGATGGAATCTGTCTAAAGAGGGAAATCAGGAGGGGCTATCTCCCTGTTTCTAATTCCTATCTATTTTCTATAGACCTTTGTGCCTCCTTGCATCTAAATTCAAGTTTTCTAGGGGAGGATTTGCAGTTTGTAGACTGTTCTGTGAGAGTCAAACTTTAGGATTAGATAGTTTTAAGTTATCTTTGCTAAAATGGGTTAGTCTCCTTAAAAATAATCAAAAAAGTTTTTTAAAAACGCTTGCAATTATGCTTGAAAAGGAGTATACTTATAAGTAGCGCAAACGTTTGCGTCTGCAAAAATACGCAACGTTCCATTAATTTTAACACATGAGGTGCTATTATGAAAAAACGTCAAAGTGGTGTGTTGATGCACATCTCTTCTCTTCCAGGAGCATACGGAATCGGATCATTTGGTCAAAGTGCTTACGACTTCGTTGATTTCTTGGTTCGTACAAAACAACGTTACTGGCAAATCCTTCCACTAGGAACAACTAGTTACGGGGATTCTCCTTACCAATCTTTCTCAGCCTTCGCAGGAAACACTCATTTTATCGATTTGGATATCTTGGTGGAGCAAGGTTTGTTGGAAGCAAGTGACCTTGAAGGAGTTGATTTTGGTAGCGATGCGTCTGAAGTTGATTATGCGAAAATCTACTATGCACGTCGTCCTCTTTTAGAAAAAGCGGTAAAACGTTTCTTGGAAGTAGGAGATGTTAAAGATTTTGAGAAATTTGCTCAAGACAACCAATCATGGCTTGAACTCTTTGCAGAGTATATGGCTATCAAAGAGCATTTTGACAATCTTGCTTGGACTGAATGGCCAGATGCTGATGCTCGTGCTCGTAAAGCTTCAGCACTTGAAAACTACCGTGAGCAATTAGCAGACAAGTTGGTTTACCACCGTGTGACTCAATACTTCTTCTTCCAACAATGGTTGAAATTGAAAGCTTACGCTAACGACAACCACATCGAAATCGTTGGGGACATGCCAATCTACGTAGCGGAAGATTCAAGCGATATGTGGGCAAATCCACATCTCTTCAAGACAGATGTCAACGGTAAAGCAACTTGTATCGCAGGATGCCCACCAGATGAGTTTTCTGCAACTGGTCAGCTTTGGGGTAACCCAATCTATGACTGGGAAGCAATGGATAAAGACGGTTACAAATGGTGGATTGAACGCTTGCGTGAAAGCTTCAAAATCTACGATATCGTTCGTATCGACCACTTCCGTGGCTTCGAATCTTACTGGGAAATCCCTGCTGGTTCCGATACAGCAGCACCTGGTGAGTGGGTGAAAGGTCCAGGCTACAAGCTTTTTGCAGCCGTTAAGGAAGAACTTGGTGAGCTAAACATCATCGCAGAAGACCTTGGCTTCATGACAGATGAAGTTATTGAGTTGCGTGAACGTACTGGCTTCCCAGGAATGAAGATTCTTCAATTTGCTTTCAACCCAGAAGACGAAAGCATCGATAGCCCACACTTGGCACCTGCTAACTCAGTTATGTACACAGGAACACACGATAACAATACGGTCCTTGGCTGGTACCGTAACGAGATCGATGATGCGACTCGTGAGTACATGGCTCGTTACACGAACCGTAAAGAGTATGAAACAGTTCCACACGCTATGCTTCGTACAGTCTTTTCATCAGTTAGCTTCATGGCAATTGCAACTATGCAAGATTTGCTAGAATTGGATGAGACAGCTCGTATGAACTTCCCATCTACCCTTGGTGGAAACTGGTCTTGGCGTATGACTGAAGATCAATTGACACCAGCTGTCGAGGAAGGTTTGCTTGACTTGACAACAATCTATCGCCGAATCAATGAAAATTTGGTAGATTTAAAGAAATAATACAATATCAGGAGACATCTTAAACATGTTATCACTACAAGAATTTGTACAAAATCGTTACAATAAAACCATTGCAGAATGTAGCAATGAAGAGCTTTACCTTGCTCTTCTTAACTATAGCAAGCTTGCAAGTAGCCAAAAACCAGTTAACACTGGTAAGAAAAAAGTTTACTACATCTCAGCTGAGTTCTTGATTGGTAAACTCTTGTCAAACAACTTGATCAACCTTGGTCTTTACGACGATGTCAAAAAAGAACTTGCTGCTGCAGGTAAAGACTTGATCGAAGTTGAAGAAGTTGAATTAGAACCATCTCTTGGTAATGGTGGTTTGGGACGTTTGGCCGCCTGCTTTATCGACTCAATTGCTACTCTTGGTTTGAATGGTGACGGTGTTGGTCTTAACTACCACTTTGGTCTTTTCCAACAAGTTCTTAAAAACAACCAACAAGAAACAATTCCAAATGCATGGTTGACAGAGCAAAACTGGTTGGTTCGCTCAAGCCGTAGCTACCAAGTGCCATTTGCAGACTTTACTTTGACATCAACTCTTTATGATATTGATGTTCCTGGTTACAAGACAGAAACGAAGAACCGCTTGCGTTTGTTTGACTTGGATTCAGTTGATTCTTCTATTATTAAAGACGGTATCAGCTTTGACAAGACAGACATCGCTCGCAACTTGACTCTCTTCCTTTACCCAGATGATAGTGACCGTCAAGGTGAATTGCTCCGTATCTTCCAACAATACTTCATGGTTTCAAACGGTGCGCAATTGATCATCGACGAAGCAATTGAAAAAGGAAGCAACTTGCATGACCTTGCTGACTACGCAGTTGTGCAAATCAACGATACTCACCCATCAATGGTTATCCCTGAATTGATCCGTCTTTTGACTGCACGTGGTATCGAGCTTGACGAAGCAATCTCAATCGTTCGTAGTATGACTGCCTACACTAACCACACAATCCTTGCTGAAGCCCTTGAAAAATGGCCTCTTGAATTCTTGCAAGAAGTGGTTCCTCACTTGGTACCAATCATCGAAGAATTGGACCGTCGCGTGAAAGCAGAATACAAAGATCCAGCTGTTCAAATCATCGATGAGAGCGGACGTGTTCACATGGCTCACATGGATATTCACTACGGATACAGTGTTAACGGGGTAGCAGCACTTCACACTGAAATCTTGAAGAACTCTGAGTTGAAAGCTTTCTACGACCTTTACCCAGAAAAATTCAACAACAAAACAAACGGTATCACTTTCCGTCGTTGGCTCATGCATGCTAACCCAAGATTGTCTCACTACTTGGATGAGATTCTTGGAGACGGCTGGCACCATGAAGCTGATGAGCTTGAAAAACTCTTGTCTTATGAAGACAAAGCAGCTGTCAAAGAAAAATTGGAAAGCATCAAGGCTCACAACAAACGTAAATTGGCTCGTCACTTGAAAGAACACCAAGGTGTGGAAATCAATCCAAACTCTATCTTTGACATCCAAATCAAACGTCTTCACGAGTACAAACGTCAACAAATGAACGCCTTGTACGTGATCCACAAATACCTTGACATCAAAGCTGGTAACATCCCTGCTCGTCCAATCACAATCTTCTTTGGTGGTAAAGCAGCTCCAGCCTACACAATCGCTCAAGACATTATCCACTTGATTCTTTGCATGTCAGAAGTTATTGCTAACGATCCAGCAGTAGCTCCACACTTGCAAGTAGTTATGGTTGAAAACTACAACGTTACTGCAGCAAGCTTCCTTATCCCAGCATGTGATATTTCAGAACAAATCTCACTTGCTTCTAAAGAAGCTTCAGGTACTGGTAACATGAAATTCATGTTGAACGGAGCTTTGACTCTTGGTACTATGGACGGTGCTAACGTGGAAATCGCTGAGTTGGTTGGCGACGAAAACATCTACATCTTTGGTGAAGATTCAGAAACTGTTATCGACCTTTACGCAAAAGCAGCTTACAAATCAAGCGAATTCTACGCTCGTGAAGCTATCAAACCATTGGTTGACTTCATCGTTAGCGATGCAGTTCTTGCAGCTGGAAATAAAGAGCGCTTGGAACGTCTTTACAATGAATTGATCAACAAAGACTGGTTCATGACCCTTCTTGACTTGGAAGACTACATCAAGGTTAAAGAGCAAATGCTTGCTGACTACGAAGACCGTGACGCATGGTTGGATAAAGTTATCGTTAACATTTCTAAAGCAGGATTCTTCTCATCTGACCGTACAATCGCTCAGTATAACGAAGATATCTGGCACTTGAACTAATACTCTTCGAAAATCAAATTCAAACCACGTCAGCGTTGCCTTGCCGTACTCAAGTACAGCCTGCGGCTAGCTTCCTAGTTTGCTCTTTGATTTTCATTGAGTATAAGATACAAATTCATACTAATACATTTTGTAAAAAAGCGAGTTTCGATTGAAATTCGCTTTTTTAATGATGTAGATTTGAGTCAATCTTGTCTTAAAAAGATAGAAATCATAGATACAGTGAAGGCTTTAAATACTGCTTTTTACTGTCTTCAGCCTTATATTTTTTCGTAGTTGATTAACTCATATATCTTGTATTCGCTTACATTTTATTATATAATGTTATTGTAGTAAAGAAAGAAGGTGTTTTTATGATATACACACTTAAATTGGTGTTGTTTATTACCTTTCTTGTAATAAGCTTGTTACCTGATAAGATTTTTGGAAAAAATAAAAAAATTTGGAAAATAGTTTTTGCAATATTGACGGCGGTGGCAGCATTGTCATTTATGTACTAAGTTATTTTAAGAATGTAGGGAAATAAACCCTACATTCTTTTTAGTTTTTTCTGTTTTCTAAATTCTATTTATCCAAGCGCTTCAACATTTCTTGCTTCTTCGCTTCAAGTTCTGCACGCTTTTCTTCGATTTCGGCATGTTTTTTCTCGAATTCAGAACAACTTGCACCATTGCTAAACTCTTTTCGCCATCAGGAGATAGGGTGAGTCGACATGTCTATTACTAACCCAAAGCAGTCCTACAAAGCAGGAATTTTCTGTTACTTTTTTGGAAATAGTAACGTTTATACAGCTTTGACACTTCGTATCAAAGCGCCAAACACACTCCGAGGGATTTACAGAAAGCAGAAAAGGAATGATCTTATATCAGATCATTCCTTTTCTCTATTTTTCTTTAAGTAATTATATACAATGTACGACGAAGTCGTCATTGCAATGCTGATCCACCACCTAAAGGGAACTTTAAACAACATTGATAAGATAAAGAATATAAACAACGAAAATACGTTATACCCAATTAATTTTATTGTATATCTCATGATTAAAAGTTAATTCTTCCGTTGTTAGGAAAGGCATCATTTTTATCCCATAATTCTGCTAAATAAGTCCCCGGTGATAATAAATTCATAGCGAATTCTAAAGCAACATCATTTACAAACCAACTACCTAGATATTTAGAAATTGCTGAACGAATAGCACTTTTTACTGCATGTTTTCCTTTTACTTTAATTAGACTTGCAAGGCCTGCAGTAGTTCCTCCTAATGCTAAAGCTATTGCAGTATCTAATAGAGCACCCATTTGATTAACTGTAATACCTTGCCAAGCTGCTCTAAATGGAGAGTATGTAGGTGGGATTGTATAATCGCCTTGTAATTGTCGGTTAATTACTTCTTTGATCCATTGTTGTGAGACGTCTGGATGAAAAGATTGGATTTCGTTTGCAAGTGTATTGATTTGTTCTTCTGTTAGAGAAGTGATAGGTTGAAGTTCCATATTTGTTTCAATTTGTGATACTTGTTCAGAAGCGTATACAGCTGAAACACTTGGAATCGCTGATACAATTAACACAATTGACGTCAAAAAAATCGAAATAAATTTCATTGATTTGTTCATGAGCTTTTCTCCTTTTTATTTGTATTTGCTTACATTTTATCATATAATGTTATTGTAGTCAAGAAAAATATGTTATTATTTTAAAAAATATTTTTCAAAATATAAATGGACGGATTTATTTTGGATTTTATTTGTTATTTTGACATGCCTCTATATAGGTAACCATGATTTGTTTCCTCTCAATCATCAAGAAATCTCGCTTCGAGGGAGTTTCTGGGGATTTGTACTTGCCTTATTTCACTTGCTATTTATTGATAAGTTTGTTATCTCGAATCGAAAATAAAGATTAGGGTGCTTAGCTGTGTACCTTTAGGATTGATTTTTGGAGGAAGATTTTGTCTCTATTATTTATTATTTTAAATTTGTTTATCTTGTACAAGATTTATTCTTTAAGGCGGGAGAAATCGAAATACTTGATTTATACGGCCTATATCATATTTGGGGTAAATGTACTATATGGTATTCAATGGTTATTAAAAGAACTGGTTTCAACTATTTCCCCTTAATGTGTATGGAAACTATAACAAAACGCATAAGATTAAGGTTTTGACCACCTGTTCTTATGCGTTTTCGTAATATTGAAGATTCTCAGTAAGTTTTCTACTTTTGGGAAGTCTAGTTTAGAATGCTTTCCCAACCAAAATCTCTGCTTCAATGGTAATCTCTGTCAAGTCGCTCCAGTCAATCTTGCTCTGGTCAACGTGAAAGAGGAGAGGGGTCATGCTGAGTAGGGCTTGAAGTTGCTCTGATGTGATAGTCTTAGTCAGAGAGGCAGTTTGACTAGATAGGATGGTAAAGTGTTCTTGGAAATGATTTTTGATACCTTGATTAGAATAATCCTTGTTTGTCAGCTGGTTCTGTACCCTTTGACGGATTTCCTTGAGATGATTTTCAGTTGGGATAACCTTTATCAAGATACCGTCTTTGGATAAAACGCGACGAAATTCTCCATAGTTGGCAGGTGAGAAGATATCAAGCAGAATATCCATGCTAGCGTCTTTTATAGGAAGACGAGCTAAGTCACCAACGAACCAGTTGACTGCCCAGTTGGGTTCACTCTTGGCAGCGATTTGGACGGAATCTTTGGAGATGTCAAAAGCATAGAAGGTTTTGTCAGGATGACTTTCTTGAAGTTTGCGAGAATAGAATCCTTCGCCACAACCGATATCTAAGACTGTGGTGCTAGTTTCTGAATTTGCTAACAAGTCAGATACAGCATCTAAAATAGCTTGGTAAAAGCCAGCTTCTAGGATTTGTTGGCGGTTTTGAAAGTTTTCTTTGTCGTAGTTGGCAGATTGCTTGATTTGAGGTGCCAGATTGACATAGCCAAATTTTGCCAGATCAAAAGAATGGCGATTGTTACATTTGAGGCTGCTCTCTACCAGAGCTAGATTTTCTTGACAGACAGGACAGGCAAAGGCAGTCGCAGAAGCAAAGCGTTGGAGTTTGGGTTTGAGATTTGTATTCATAGTTTAAGTGTATCAAAAGAGGCAAATGAAAGCAACTTTAGGATGATTTGTAATAGAATTAAATAGTAGTATAATTACTTTTCAAAGTGCCAAAATTAAATTGCTTTTATATCCAAAATGCTATATAATAATGATAAGGAGGAAATAAGTATGTTAAAAGAAGTATTAACCGTTGCAAAAGTTGCGAAAAAATCATCACTCTTTTTGGGTGGTGTCGCATTTGGTACCCTTGGTTTGAAAATCTTGGCAAGTAAGGAAGCTAAAAAAGGTTATTCTAAAGCTTTGGCTAAGGCTTACAAGTTGAAAGACGGGCTAGATGCATCTGTTTCTGTTGTGAAGCAACATGGAGACGATGTCTTGCAAGATGCCAAATATTTGTATGAGCAAGAGAAAAAAGAAGAGCAATTAGATAGCCTTATAGGAGAATAATATGTCTTTTAAAGTGCTACATAGAGGATACCAACATATCCGACTATCATCTTCTTTTTCGCTCACCTTGGATATTCAAGACTATCTTCGTTCCTTGGCGAGAGATGAAAAGGGGATTGAGTCTATCCAGTTTTACATGGATCAACAGCACTTTACTCTACGCATAAAAGAAGGCTTTTCTGTATTAGATAATGCAGAAGCCTTTTTAAAAAGAATTGATAAAGGGAAAGTTTCTGAGTTGATGACTCTTCCCATTCGTAGAGAAGAGAGTGCTTATTCTATTGTTTCAGGTGCAGCGATTAAGCGTGTGCTTTTTCGTAGTTTTGTGCCGTATCCCATTCGCTATATATGGACTTGTTATCAGGCTTTTGGCTATATTAGAGAAGCCTATCAAACACTAGCGCGTAAGGAACTAACGATGGAGGTCTTGGACTGTTCGGCGATTTTATTGTCCTTGTTTATGAACCAATCCAAGACAGCTAGCAATATCATGTTTATGCTTGATTTGGGGAATCATTTAGATCAGTGGTCTTTGAAAAAAACTGCAACGGATTTAGAACAGAGTCTTCTTGCAAAAGAGAGCGATGTATTCTTAGTACAGGGCGATACGGTCGTTAGTATCAAGAGTTCCGACGTTCAAATAGGAGATGTCTTGGTCCTATCTCAAGGAAATGAAATTCTGTTTGATGGACAAGTAGTTTCAGGTTTAGGTATGGTCAACGAAAGTTCCTTGACGGGAGAGAGTTTTCCAGTTGAAAAAAGAGAGTCTGATTCGGTTTGTGCAAACACAGTCTTGGAGACTGGGGAGCTACGCATTCGTGTAACCGATAATCAGATGAACAGCCGTATTTTACAGCTGATTGAGTTGATGAAGAAATCTGAAGAAAACAAGAAAACGAAACAACGCTATTTCATCAAGATGGCGGACAAGGTCGTCAAATATAATTTCTTGGGGGCTGGGCTGACTTACCTATTGACAGGTTCTTTTTCGAAGGCCATTTCTTTCTTATTGGTCGATTTCTCCTGCGCTTTGAAAATCTCTACTCCTGTAGCTTATTTGACAGCTATCAAGGAGGGGTTGAATCGTGAAATGGTGATTAAGGATGGGGATGTTCTGGAGAAATATCTGGAAGTTGATACTTTCTTGTTTGATAAGACGGGAACAATCACAACTAGTTATCCTATAGTTGAAAAGGTGTTACCTTTTGGGGACTATAATGAGGAAGATATTCTCAGAATCAGTGCCTGTCTTGAGGAGCACATTTATCATCCTATCGCTAATGCCATCGTCAAGCAAGCTGAGATAGAGGGGATTGAACATGAGGAAATGCATGGAAAACTCCAATATATCGCAAGCAAGGGGATCAAATCTCATATAGATGGGCAACCAGTTCTTATTGGAAATTATGTCTTGATGCAGGATGAGCAGATTCATATCAGTTCGGAGCAAAATGCTTTAATTGAAGAGTACAAGAGTCACTACAATCTCTTATTCTTGGCTTATCAGAATGAATTGATTGGAATGTTCTGCATCCATACTCCTTTGAGAAAAGAAGCTAAGGCAGCCTTGGAGAAACTTAAGGCACAAGGGAAAAAATTGATTCTGGCAACAGGGGACACCCTAGTTAGGACAGAGGAATTAGTCAAAGATTTGCCCTTTGATCAGGTCTATACAGACTTGAAACCTGATGGAAAATTTGAGTTAGTAGAAGAACTGCAGAAAGCAGGTCACACTATTTTGATGGTTGGAGATGGATTGAATGACTCAGCGGCTCTAACCCTATCAGATATCGGTGTGGTGATGAATGAGAGTGCAGATATTTCTAAGCAGATGAGTGATATCTTATTGTTAGATAATCGTTTGGATTTCTTCCAAGAGTTGGATTGGCTATCATCATCTTTGCAAACACTCATCAAGAAGAATATTCAAGATACCGTTGTCGTAAATAGTAGTTTGATTGGCTTTGGCTTGTTTAATTGGCTCAGTCCTTCAAATCTCTCTATCTTACATAATCTAACAACCTTGCGCATTGTCCTGCGTAGTCTGTCTATTAAAAATAGATAGATGAGAGTTATTAACAGCAAAAAGGAGTTACCTTTCTCGAGGTTAACTCCTTTGTTTATAGGTAAATGTTGAACAGTTTAGTAAGTCAATACAAAATATTTTTTCTTTCCACGACGGATAACAGTCAGTTCATTCTCAAGCTTATCTGCGTCAGTCAAGACATAGTCAAGGTCTTGGATGCGGTCGCCGTTGACGTAGATAGCTCCGTTTTGGACGTCTTCACGGGCTTGGCGTTTTGAGTTAACCACACCAGATGAGACGAGCAGTTCTACGATATTGTGATTTTCGTCTGCTTGTACTTGGTAGTTTGGTACACCACGAAGTCCTTGTTTAAGCTCTTTAACAGAAAGATTTTTGATGTTTCCTGCAAAGAGTTGCTCAGTGATGTTGAGGGCTTCTTTGTAAGCTTCTTCTCCGTGAACAAGTGTGACGACTTCACGAGCCAAGACTTTTTGAGCCAAGCGTTCGTGTGGCGCTGCTTCAAATTGTTTACGAATATCTTCAATCTCTTCAAGTGACAAGAAAGTAAAGATCTTCAAGAAGCGAACAGCGTCAGCGTCCATAACGTTCATCCAGAATTGGTACATTTCGTATGGAGAAGTCTTTTCAGGATTGAGCCAGACTGCGTTTCCTTCTGATTTACCAAATTTCTTACCAGTTGCATCTGTAATCAGTGGAACAGTGATTACGTGACCAGTCTTGTCAGCTTTACGACGAAGCAATTCAGTACCAGCTGTCATATTTCCCCACTGGTCAGAACCACCGATTTGAAGCGTTACGTTGTGGTCTTGGTTAAGGACGAAGAAGTCGTACCCTTGCATGATTTGGTAAGCGAACTCAGTGTAAGAAATCCCAGTTTCAATCCGTTTTTTTACAGACTCTTTACTCATCATGTAGTTGACAGTGAAGTATTTTCCAATATCACGGAGGAAGTCAATGAAGCTGATGCTGCCAAACCAGTCGTAGTTGTTGACCATGACAGCCTTGTTTTCACCATTTTCAAAGTCAAGAAAACGAGAAAGTTGTCCTTGGATAGACTTGACCCAGCCATCTACTGTGTCTTTTGTTTGGAGACTACGTTCAGCATCTTTGAAGGACGGATCTCCGATGAGACCTGTAGCACCGCCAACGAGCGCATAAGGTTTGTGACCTGCTAGTTGCAAGCGACGACTTGTCAAGATTGCGACAAGGTGGCCTAGGTGAAGGCTGTCAGCAGTTGGATCGTAGCCAGTATAGTAAGAAACTTGACCTTCTTCTAGGGCTTTACGCAAAGCTTCTTCATCAGTCGTTTGAAAAATCAAACCACGCTCTTTTAGCTCATCAAAAATGTGCATGTGTCTTTTCTCCTTTTTAAAATTATTGTTTCTACCTATTGTATCACAAACTTGGGCAATAGCCTAGCAGAATAGGGAAGAAAGTGGCTATTTTATTGAAAGTTTCCCTTTTGTGGTATAATAGATAGAGTGAGGAAATCCATGCAAAATCAATTAAATGAATTAAAACGAAAAATGCTGGAATTTTTCCAGCAAAAACAAAAACATAAAAAATCAGCTAGGCCGGCCAAGAAAGGTTCAAGTGCTGAGAAATCTAAATCCTTAGAGAAGCCAGCCATTTTTCCAGCTATTTTACTGAGTATAAAAGCCTTATTTAACTTACTCTTTGTACTCGGTTTTCTAGGAGGAATGTTGGGAGCTGGGATTGCTTTGGGGTACGGAGTGGCCTTATTTGACAAGGTACGTGTGCCTCAGACAGAAGAATTGGTGAATCAGGTCAAGGACATCTCTTCTATTTCAGAGATTACCCATGCGGACGGGACGGTAATTGCTTCCATAGAGAGTGATTTGTTGCGCACTTCTATCTCATCTGAGCAAATTTCGGAAAATCTGAAGAAGGCTATCATTGCGACAGAAGATGAACACTTTAAAGAACATAAGGGTGTAGTGCCGAAGGCGGTGATTCGTGCGACCTTGGGGAAATTTGTAGGTTTGGGTTCCTCAAGTGGGGGTTCAACCTTGACCCAGCAACTAATTAAACAGCAGGTGGTTGGGGATGCGCCGACCTTGGCTCGTAAGGCGACAGAGATTGTGGATGCTCTTGCCTTGGAACGTGCCATGAATAAGGATGAGATTTTAACGACCTATCTCAATGTGGCTCCCTTTGGTCGAAATAATAAGGGGCAGAATATTGCAGGAGCTCAGCAGGCAGCCGAGGGGATTTTCGGTGTAGATGCGAGTCAGTTGACGGTTCCTCAAGCAGCATTTTTAGCAGGACTTCCACAGAGTCCCATTACTTACTCTCCTTATGAAAATACTGGGGAGTTGAAGAGTGATGAAGACCTAGAAATTGGCTTAAGACGGGCTAAGGCAGTTCTTTACAGTATGTATCGTACAGGTGCCTTAGGCAAAGACGAGTATTCTCAATACAAGGATTATGATCTTAAACAGGACTTTTTACCATCGGGCACGGTCACAGGAATTTCGCGAGACTATTTATACTTTACAACTTTGGCGGAAGCTCAAGAACGTATGTATGACTATCTAGCTCAGAGAGACAATGTCTCCGCTAAGGAGTTGAAAAATGAGGCAACTCAGAAGTTTTATCGCGATTTGGCAGCCAAGGAAATTGAAAATGGTGGTTATAAGATTACTACTACTATAGATCAGAAAATTCATTCTGCTATGCAAAGTGCGGTTGCTGATTATGGCTATCTTTTAGACGATGGAACAGGTCGTGTAGAAGTAGGGAATGTCTTGATGGACAACCAAACAGGTGCTATTCTAGGCTTTGTAGGTGGTCGTAATTATCAAGAAAATCAAAATAATCATGCCTTTGATACTAAACGTTCGCCAGCTTCTACTACCAAGCCCTTGCTGGCCTACGGTATTGCTATTGACCAGGGCTTGATGGGAAGCGAAACGATTCTATCTAACTATCCAACAAACTTTGCTAATGGTAATCCGATTATGTATGCTAATAGCAAGGGAACAGGAATGATGACCTTGGGAGAAGCTCTGAACTATTCATGGAATATCCCTGCTTACTGGACCTATCGTATGCTTCGTGAAAAGGGGGTTGATGTCAAGGGGTATATGGAAAAGATGGGTTACGAGATTCCTGAGTACGGTATTGAGAGCCTGCCGATGGGTGGTGGTATTGAAGTCACAGTTGCCCAGCATACCAATGGCTATCAGACCTTAGCTAATAACGGAGTTTATCATCAGAAGCATGTGATTTCAAAGATTGAAGCAGCAGATGGTAGAGTGGTGTATGAGTATCAGGATAAACCGGTTCAAGTCTATTCAAAAGCTACTGCGACGATTATGCAGGGCTTGTTGCGAGAAGTTCTATCCTCTCGTGTGACAACAACCTTCAAGACGAATCTGACTGTTTTAAATCCTACTCTGGCTAATGCAGATTGGATTGGGAAGACTGGTACAACCAACCAAGACGAAAATATGTGGCTCATGCTTTCGACACCTAGATTAACCCTGGGTGGCTGGATTGGGCATGATGATAATCATTCACTGTCACGTAGAGCAGGTTATTCCAATAACTCTAATTACATGGCTCATCTGGTAAATGCGATTCAGCAAGCCTCCCCAAGCATTTGGGGGAACGAGCGCTTCGCTTTAGATCCTAGTGTCGTAAAATCCGAAGTTTTGAAATCAACAGGTCAAAAACCAGGGAAGGTTTCTGTTGAAGGAAAAGAGGTAGAGGTCACAGGTTCGACTGTTACCAGCTATTGGGCTAATAAGGCAGGAGCGCCAACGACCAGCTATCATTTTGCTATTGGAGGAAGTGAGTCAGATTATCAAAATGCTTGGTCAAGTATCGTTAGCACACTACCAACTCCATCAAGCTCCAGCAGTTCAAGTAGTAGTTCTAGCGATAGCAGTAACTCAAGTACTACACGACCTTCTTCTTCAAGGGCGAGACGATAAGTTCTATAAACTGTGCTAAATGAAGTGGCTAATCAATGGATTGCCACTTTTTTCTTTTTTCCTTTCGTGTTACAATAAAGGTATGAATCAGTATCAGAAAAAGATTGTTAAAGGAACCATTTATTCGCTCCTATCCGGCTTAATCTGGGGAATCTGTGGGATTTTAGGAGAGTACTTCTTTACTCATTATCAGGTGTCTTCGGGCTGGATTACCTCTATGCGTTTGACACTGGCAGGAAGTCTTGTACTCATTTGGTCTGCAATGCAATTAAAATCGCAAGTGCTAGATATTTGGCGAGATAAGAAAAATTACCTGCCCTTTTTAGCCTATGCTATTTTGGGGATTTTTTCAGTTCAGTATTTTTTCTATCTCTGTGTAGAATACTCAAATGCAGCGACAGCGACTATTTTACAGTTTATCAGTCCAGTCTTTATCCTCTTTTACAATCGCTTGGTTTATCAAAAACGAGCGTCAAAAAGCGCTATTTTTTATGTTTTGGTTGCCATGTTGGGTGTTGGCCTGATGGCGACAAAGGGCGATCTCTCTCAGTTATCCATGACACCACTAGCACTTGTGACGGGTTTGCTGAGTGCTATGGGGGTCATGTTTAATGTTATCTTACCCCAACCTTTTGCGAAACGTTATGGTTTTGTACCTACGGTTGGGTGGGGGATGATTTTGGCAGGTTTGTTTAGCAATGTCCTCTCGCCGGTTTATCAGCTTTCCTTTACTCCTGATATTTGGAGTATCTTGATTTGCCTTATTATCGCTTTTTTCGGGACGGCTTTTGCCTTTTTCATTTCCATGAAGGCTGTGTCCTTGGTTTCTCCTCTGGTGGTTTCCGTTATCAGTGCCAGTGAACCTCTCTCTTCTGCTCTCTTGAGTGTTTTGTTCTTAGGATTGGTAGTGGATTGGTCCCTCCTTCTAGCGATGGCCTTGATTATTTTGCCCATGATTTTCCTATCGGTAGAAGAAGCGAAAGAAAGTAGATAAAAAGTCTTTTCTTAATTCTAAAAGTGTGCTATACTAGAATAGTCAATAAAACACGGGGAGATAGTTGTGAAGATTGTTTTTAGGTTGTATCGGTAGGGGCTTGCTTTTACCGACAGCACGTTTTATCTCACATCCCTAAAAAATCATACCTAAAAACAGACAAAAAGGCTTCAAATTTGAGGCCTTTTTTGGTAGAATAGGTATCATTAAAATGAACTAGGAGGCGCCTATGACTGCTACAAAAATGAACGCACAAGAAATTATCCAATTTATCGCCAATGCCGAAAAGAAAACCAGTGTTAAAGTAACCTTTGAAGGACAACTTGCAACTGCTGTACCAAGCTCTGTTGTCAAATTAGGGAATGTCCTATTTGGAGACTGGAAGGACGTGGCTCCGCTTCTAGATGGTTTGGTAGAAAATCAAGACTATGTTGTTGAGCAAGATGCTCGTAATTCTGCAGTTCCTTTGCTAGATAAACGTGCTATCAATGCTCGTATCGAGCCAGGTGCGATTATCCGTGATCAGGTTGAAATTGGTGACAGTGCTGTTATCATGATGGGAGCAGTCATCAATATCGGTGCTGAAATTGGTGCAGGAACCATGATTGATATGGGTGCCATCCTTGGTGGCCGTGCCATAGTTGGGAAAAACAGTCACGTTGGTGCAGGTGCCGTTCTTGCAGGTGTGATTGAGCCAGCTAGCGCAGAACCAGTCCGTGTTGGAGATAATGTTCTTATCGGCGCTAATGCAGTGGTCATCGAAGGAGTTCAAATCGGTAGTGGTTCAGTTGTCGCAGCGGGAGCTATTGTTACCCAAGATGTCCCAGAAAACGTGGTGGTAGCAGGTGTTCCAGCTCGTATTATCAAAGAGATTGATGCCCAAACCCAACAAAAAACAGCGCTAGAGGATGCGCTTCGTACCTTGTGATTTGTAAAAGAAAAATAGAGGCGGGACCCTTTTTCCAGCCTCTTTCTGCTATATAGGAGGATAGATAGATGTTAGATTTGATTCAGACTAGACGAGATTTGCACCAGATTCCAGAGATTGGCTTGGAGGAGTTCAAGACTCAGGCTTATCTGCTGGATGTGATTGAGAAATTGACTGCAGGCAAGGATTTTGTCCAAGTTCGTACTTGGCGGACAGGGATTTTGGTCTATTTGCAGGGAAGTCAGCCAGAGCGTACCATTGGTTGGAGAACAGATATTGATGGCCTGCCTATCGTCGAACAAACAGGCCTTCCTTTCGCTTCCCAGCACCAAGGTCGTATGCACGCTTGTGGCCATGATTTTCATATGACTATTGCCTTGGGCTGTCTTGAGCGAGCCCTTGAGGAGCAACCAAAGAATAATCTGCTCTTTCTGTTTCAACCTGCTGAAGAAAATGAAGCTGGTGGTATGCTCATGTATGAGGATGGTGCTTTTGGAGACTGGTTGCCAGACCAATTTTATGGTCTCCATGTCCGTCCAGATTTGAAGGTTGGTCAGATTGCGACTAATACTCATACACTCTTTGCAGGGACCTGTGAGGTGAAGATCCGTTTCAAAGGCAAAGGTGGCCACGCAGCTTTTCCTCATGAAGCCAATGACGCCTTGGTGGCTGCTAGTTACTTTGTGACCCAAGTGCAGTCAGTTGTTAGCCGCAATGTCAACCCAATCGAGGGAGCAGTAGTGACCTTTGGTCTTTTTCAGGCTGGAACAACCAACAATGTTATCACAGACACAGCCTTTTTACATGGAACTATTCGGGCCTTGACACAGGACATGAGTCTCTTGGTGCAAAAGCGGGTCAAAACAGTTGCAGAAGGAGTTGCAGCAGCCTTTGGTATGGAAGTTGAGGTGGAACTCAAGCAAGGTGGTTACCTGCCTGTTGAGAACCATCCAGCCTTGGCGCGTGAACTGATGGATTTCTTTGAAGAAAAAGAGGGAATCGAGCTGATTGATATCGAGCCAGCTATGACAGGTGAGGACTTTGGTTATCTCCTTTCGAAGATAGATGGCGTTATGTTTTGGCTAGGTATTGATAGTCCTTACGCCCTTCATCACCCTCAGATGAGCCCTAAGGAAGAGGCACTAGCTATTGGGGTTGATGCGGTTTCTAGTTTCCTGAAAAAGAAGGCAGCAGAGTAGAGGGCTTGTCTATGAAATCGGAATTACGTAAGCAAGTCTTGCACGAAATGAAGGCTATCCCTCGAGAGCAAAAACAGTTTATAGACCAAGCTTTAACTGAGCGACTTTTACAACACCCCTTCTACCAAGAAGCCAAGATCATCGCAACCTATCTCTCTTTTCCTCATGAGTTTCAAACTCAGGGATTGATTGAGCAGGCGCTGAAGGACGGCAAGAAGGTTCTGATACCTAAAACTTATCCCAAAGGGCGCATGGACTTTGTGGTCTATGATCCGCAGCAGTTGGTAAAAACTTCCTTTGGATTACTGGAACCACAGGGAGATTTGGAAGTGGTGGATGCCTCTCAGATTGATTTGATTCATGTTCCAGGGCTGGCTTTTACGACAAAGGGATATCGAATTGGCTATGGCGGAGGTTATTATGACCGCTATCTGAAACATTTTCCTGGTCATACTTTGAGTACGGTTTATCCTTGTCAAATTCGGGACTTTAGCCCTGAAAATCATGATATTCCTGTTCAGGAGGTACTGATTGATGAAGGAAATCTTTGATAGGCGTTATCCTGTGACGAGTTTTTTCCTCTTAGTGACGGCCTTGGTATTTCTACTAATGTTGGTGACCACAGGAGGAAACTTTTACAGGGCAGATACCCTATTTCGATTTGGAGCCATGTACGGACCTGTCATTCACCTCTTTCCTGAGCAGGTTTGGCGTCTCTTCTCTGCCATTTTTGTTCATATTGGGTGGGAGCATTTCATTGTTAATATGCTTTCGCTTTATTATCTTGGTAGGCAGGTAGAGGAAATTTTCGGTTCTAAGCAGTTTTTCTTTCTCTATCTCTTATCAGGAATGATGGGCAATCTCTTTGTTTTTGAGTTTAGTCCAAAATCCTTAGCAGCAGGAGCTTCTACTTCTCTCTATGGGCTATTTGCTGCGATTATTGTTCTTCGCTATGCAACTCGCAATCCTTATATCCAACAGCTAGGGCAATCTTATCTGACACTTTTTGTGGTTAACATTATTGGAAGTGTTCTGATTCCTGGAATCAGTCTAGCAGGTCATATCGGAGGTGCAGTTGGTGGAGCATTTCTAGCAGTTATCTTTCCAGTTAGAGGAGAAAGACGGATATATAGTGCTAGTCAGAGACTGGTAGCGTTAGTGTTATTCGTAGGACTCGCAGTCTTGCTTCTCTACAAGGGAATGGGATGAAAATTTGTGTAATGAAAAAAGATAAGGCATTTTTTGAACCTTATCTTTTTTGTTTTATACTCAATGAAAATCAAAAAGCAAACTAGGAAACTAGCAGCAGGTTGCTCAAAGCACTGCTTTGAGGTTGTAGATAGAACTGACGAAGTCAGCTCAAAACACTGTTTTGAGGTTGCAGATAAGACTGACGAAGTCAGTAACCATATATACGGCAAGGCAACGCTAACGTGGTTTGAAGAGATTTTCGAAGGGTATTATTCCTTCTCAGCTAATTCTTTTCCCAGTTGGATGAGGTAATCTTTTAAGTCATCTTTGACTTGTGGATGTTTGAGGGCGTAGTCAATAGATGTTTTCATAAAGCCAAACTTATCCCCAACGTCGTAACGAGCTCCTGTAAATTCACGGGCGAAAACACGTTGTGTTTTATTAAGCGTATCGATAGCATCGGTAAGCTGGATTTCATTTCCAGCACCAGGAGCTTGCTTTTCGAGGATTTCAAAAATCTCTGGTGTGAGCAGATAGCGACCGATAATTGCTAGATCACTTGGTGCATCTTCGGGAGCTGGTTTTTCTACGAAAGTTTCAACGCTGTAGAGACCATTAATCCCTTCACCTTGAGGAGCGATAACTCCATATGATGAAACGTCTTCGTGTGGTACGGGCATGACAGCAATGGTTGATGCGTGTGTCTTTTCGTAATCATTCATCAGTTGTTTTGTCAAAGGAACGGCATTCTCATTTGTGATGTCCATAAGGTCATCGCCCAGCATAACAACGAAGGGCTCATTCCCTACAAAAGCTTTGGCTTGTAAGACAGCGTCTCCAAGACCACGAGGGTGAGTTTGGCGAATGAAATGGAGGCGCATACCAGTTGCTTCATCTACCAATTTTAACAAATCCGTTTTACCTTTTTCTTTAAGATTGTATTCAAGCTCAAAGTTTGAGTCAAAGTGGTCCTCAATAGAACGTTTTGATTTACCAGTGACAACTAGAATATCTTCAATACCTGATTTGAGAGCCTCTTCCACGATAAACTGGATAGTTGGTTTGTCTACGATTGGCAACATTTCTTTGGCAAGTGCCTTAGTTGCTGGTAAAAATCGAGTTCCAAGCCCAGCGGCAGGGATGACTGCCTTTCTAACTTTTGATGTCATAAGAATCCTTTCTTTAGAGGGTTAAGACCACTCATTTTCTGCTTTAAATTCATTGTTCATGATGTCATAAATGGCATCTTTGATATTGGTTCCGTGGTAGATAACTTGGTAAATGGCTTGTGTAATGGGCATATAGACTCCAAGTTCTTGCGCTAGTTCATAGGCTGCTCGGGTTGTTGAGATTCCTTCAATTACCATGCCCATATTGGCTTCGATATCAGCTAGGGATTCTCCACGACCAAGGGCATCTCCAGCTCTCCAGTTACGAGAGTGGATGGAAGTTCCCGTTACGATCAAATCTCCCACACCAGATAAGCCGCTATAGGTCAATGGACTGGCACCGAGTGCTACTCCTAAGCGGGTAATTTCTGCCAAGCCTCGAGCGATGATGGCTGCCTTAGCATTGTCACCAAATCCCAAACCATGTAAAGCTCCAGCACCGACAGCAATAATATTTTTAAGAGCACCAGCAGTTTCAACTCCAATAACATCCGTATTGGTATAAAGTCGGAAGTAGTGATTACTAAAGAGTTCTTGAACGTATTGAGCTGTTTGTAAATCTTTAGAAGCAGCAGTGATTAAAGTCAGGTCACGTACAATGGTCTCTTCTGCATGGCTAGGCCCTGAGACAACGACGATATCACTGCGGAGCTGTTCAGGAATCTCTTCTTCAAGGATGGTTGATAATCGTTTATGACTATCAGGCTCTAATCCCTTTGAAGCGTGCATGATGATAGCCTTATGGTCTAAGGTTTTTGCAACTTGTTGGGCAACAAGTCGTGTCACTTTTGTTGGGACAACAAACAAAATCGCATCTACATCTTTTAATGCCTCTGCTAAGTCGGTGTAGGCAATGATATTTTCGTCTAGAACGACATCTTTAAAGTAGTGCTTGTTAGTATGATAGGTATTAATTTCATTGATTTGTTCGGGAATGTTTCCCCAAATACGTACCTCGTGTCCATTGTCATTTAAGACTTGTGAAAGGGCAGTTCCCCAAGAACCAGGCCCCAAGACGGCGATGGTTTGTTTTTCCATGATTTCCTCCTTAATAGAGTCCTTTCCATTATTCTATCATATTCTAGAGGATTTTGCACTTGCATTGCTGGGATAGTGGTGGCTTTGTGACTTGAAAAATATACAAAAACCGAGACGAAGGGATAAACTCTTAGTCTCGGTTTTGATATTCATTAAAGTATAGCTAGGTTTATTTCAATTGATCTGTAATGTCTTTTGATAGCAACATTCCCAGATGATAAGTTTTATTGATGTAAGCAATGACATCATTGATGTTTTCAGTCGTGTGAATTTTTTCTTTGATGTCAGATCTAAATGTTTCATCCTTCAAAAGTTGTTCTTGGTAGAGCCTTTGCAGTCTCTCCTTCTCGTACTTATTGAGCAGAAAAAGGAAAACCAAACTAATTACAACGAGGATATAAGCATATTGGCTCATAGGAAATCTCCCTGTATGATAAAGAAGTAGTAGTGAGTAAATCGATTTAGTGAACATAAAATAGCAGAACAAGCCAGCAAAACTTGATAAGATTTTTGATAGACCTCTAAACCAAAATCCGTATAGGATTTGGTCTTAGTTACTTAGACTGCTTTACAATCAAGTAACTTGAAGATTACGACGTCATGGTCTCTAAATCGATTATATTTAGAGAACATGACTAGTGAAGCAGTTAGCTAGTCCGCATATAAGTGGCTAGCGTCTAACAATTAGGAACTTTAGTTCCAATTGTTAGTACTGAATCACATCTTCTCTGGCGCTTCTACTCCAAGCAAGCGAAGGGCTTCTTTGAGAACAACTGCAGTTGCGTAGCTGAGGGCTAGACGGCTGTCGCGCTCAGGATTTTCGTCTAGGATACGTGTATGTGCATAGTATTTGTTAAAGGCTTGAGCCAGGCTAATTGCAAATTTAGCAATGATAGAAGGTTCAAAGTTATCCGCCGCACGGTTGATAATACGTGGGAAGTCTTGGATGAGTTTGATGATTTCCCAACTTTCAGCATCATTCAAGCTATAGTTACTAGCTGTTTCTGGTTTAAAATCCGCTTTGCGTAAGATAGATTGGATACGAGCATAGGCATATTGTACATAAGGACCGGTTTCCCCCTCGAAGGATACCATAGCTTCTAGGTCGAAGTCGTATCCATTTGTACGGTCGGTTTTGAGGTCATAGAATTTAATGGCTCCAACCCCAACAGCATGCGCTACCTGGTCTTTGTTTTCAAGTTCAGGATTTTTAGCCTCGATTTGGGCTTTGGCACGACTAACAGCCTCTGCAACAGTAGGTTCTAGCAGGATGACATTCCCTTTTCGAGTAGAGAGTTTCTTCCCTTCTTTTGTAACCAAACCAAAAGGAACATGGGTAATGTCGTCACTCCAATCGTAGCCCATCTCTTGCAAAACAGCTTTGAGCTGTTTAAAGTGGGCAGATTGCTCTTGACCAACGACATAGATAGATTTAGCAAATTGGTATTCGTTTTTACGGTAAAGGGCTGCAGCTAAGTCACGTGTGATATAGAGAGTTGCACCATCAGATTTCTTGATAAGGGCTGGATGTTCAATTCCATATTTCTCAAGATTCACAACTTGGGCACCTTCTGATTCAACAAGAAGGCCTTTTTCAGAAAGAATGTCTACAACAGCATCCATCTTATCGTTGTAGAAGGCTTCCCCATTGTAGCTGTCAAATTCGACTTGCAATTCATTGTAAAGACGGTTAAATTCTACTAAACTTTCATCACGGAACCATTGCCAAAGAGCGAGAGCTTCCTCGTCTCCATTTTCAAGTTTACGGAACCATTCGCGTGCTTCTTCATCCAAGCTAGGGTCATTTTCAGCTTCAGCATTGATGCGGACATAGAGTTTAAGAAGTTCATCAATTGGATGAGCTTTTACAGCTTCTTCGTCACCCCATTTTTTGTAGGCAACAATCAGCATCCCAAACTGTTTACCCCAGTCTCCCAAATGGTTGATCTTGACCGTTTGATAACCGATTTTTTGGAAGATATGTGATAAGCTATCTCCGATGACAGTTGAGCGCAGGTGACCAATAGAGAATGGTTTAGCGATATTGGGACTAGACATATCGATAACAACATTTTCTTGTTTGCCAATAGTTTGGTCAGCATAGTGTTCTTTTTGAGTGATAACAGCTTGCAATACTTGAGCAGAAATGGCAGATTTATCAAGGAAAAAGTTAACGTAAGGTCCTGTTGCGACAACCTTTTCAAAGGCTTGGCTGTTAATTTTTTCAGCCAGTTCAGCCGCAATCATTTGAGGTGCTTTACGTTCGACTTTTGCAAGAGAAAAAGCAGGGAAAGCGATGTCTCCCATTTCTGAGTTTTTAGGGGTTTCCAGTAAATTTAAAATAGCCTCTTGGTCTAGGCTATCAATGACGCTAGCCAATTCGCTAGCAATCAATTCTTTTGTATTCATTAAGAGCTCCTTTTTGGACTTTTCTACTATTTTATCACAATTTTAAAGAAAGAAGAAAAAATTTTTGAAATCTCCTATTTTTTTGGTATAATATAGTTATAAAAATAGTTATAAATATTCACATAAGAGGATTTTATGAGAAAAAGAGATCGTCATCAGTTAATAAAAAAAATGATTACTGAGGAGAAATTAAGTACACAAAAAGAAATTCAAGATCGGTTGGAGGCGCACAATGTTTTTGTGACACAGACAACCTTGTCTCGTGATTTGCGCGAAATCGGCTTGACCAAGGTCAAGAAAAATGATATGGTGTATTATGTACTAGCAAATGAGACAGAAAAGATTGATTTGGTTGAATTTTTGTCTCATCATTTAGAAGGTGTTGCAAGAGCAGAGTTTACCTTGGTGCTTCATACCAAACTGGGAGAAGCCTCTGTTTTGGCAAATATTGTAGATGCAAACAAGGATGAATGGATTTTAGGAACAGTTGCTGGTGCCAATACCTTATTGGTCATTTGTCGAGACCAGCACGTTGCCAAACTCATGGAAGATCGTTTGCTAGATTTGATGAAAGATAAGTAAGGTCTTGGGAGTTGCTCTCAAGACTTATTTTTGACAAGGAGAGACGGAAAATGGCGACAGAAAAGCTATCACCCGGCATGCAACAGTATGTGGATATAAAAAAGCAATATCCAGATGCTTTTTTGCTCTTTCGGATGGGTGATTTTTATGAATTATTTTATGAGGATGCGGTCAATGCTGCGCAGATTCTGGAAATTTCCTTAACGAGTCGCAACAAGAATGCGGACAATCCGATCCCTATGGCGGGTGTTCCCTATCATTCTGCCCAACAGTATATCGATGTCTTGATTGAGCAGGGCTATAAGGTAGCTATCGCAGAGCAGATGGAAGATCCTAAACAAGCAGTTGGGGTTGTTAAACGAGAGGTTGTTCAGGTCATTACGCCAGGGACAGTGGTCGATAGCAGTAAGCCGGACAGTCAGAATAATTTTTTGGTTGCCATAGATCGAGATGGCAATCAATTTGGCTTAGCTTATATGGACCTGGTGACGGGTGACTTTTATGTGACAGGTCTTTTGGATTTCACGCTGGTTTGTGGGGAAATCCGTAATCTCAAGGCGCGAGAAGTGGTGCTGGGCTATGACTTGTCTGAGGAAGAGGAACAAATCCTTAGTCGTCAGATGAATCTGGTACTTTCCTATGAAAAAGAAGGCTTTGAAGACCTTCATTTACTGGATTCACGATTGGCATCTGTGGAGCAAGCGGCATCTAGTAAATTGCTCCAGTATGTTCATCGGACTCAGATGAGGGAATTGAACCACCTCAAACCTGTTATTCGCTATGAAATCAAGGATTTCTTGCAGATGGATTATGCGACCAAGGCCAGTCTGGATTTGGTTGAGAATGCTCGGTCAGGCAAGAAGCAAGGCAGTCTTTTCTGGCTTTTGGATGAAACCAAAACAGCTATGGGTATGCGGCTCTTGCGGTCTTGGATTCATCGTCCTTTGATTGATAAGGAACGAATCATCCAACGTCAAGAAGTGGTGCAGGTTTTCCTCGACCATTTCTTTGAGCGCAGTGATTTGACAGACAGTCTCAAGGGTGTTTATGACATCGAACGCTTGGCTAGTCGGGTTTCTTTTGGCAAGACCAACCCAAAGGATCTCTTGCAGTTGGCGACTACCTTGTCTAGTGTGCCACGGATTCGTGCGATTTTAGAAGGGATGGAGCAACCTGCTCTGGCTTATCTTATCGAACAATTGGATGGAATCCCTGAGTTGGAGAGTTTGATTAGCGCAGCGATTGCTCCTGAAGCTCCTCATGTGATTACAGATGGGGGCATTATCCGGACTGGATTTGATGAGACCTTAGACAAGTACCGTCGCGTTCTCAGAGAAGGGACTGGTTGGATTGCTGAAATTGAGGCTAAGGAGCGAGAAAACTCTGGTATCAGTACGCTTAAGATTGACTACAATAAAAAGGATGGCTACTATTTCCATGTGACCAATTCTCAACTGGGAAATGTGCCTGCTCACTTTTTCCGCAAGGCAACGCTGAAAAACTCGGAACGTTTTGGAACCGAGGAATTGGCGCGTATCGAGGGAGATATGCTGGAGGCGCGTGAGAAGTCAGCCAACCTAGAGTACGAAATCTTTATGCGCATTCGTGAAGAGGTCAGCAAGTACATCCAGCGTTTGCAGGCTCTAGCTCAAGGAATTGCGACAGTTGATGTCTTGCAAAGTCTAGCAGTTGTGGCCGAAACCCAGCATTTGATTCGACCTGAGTTCGGAGATGATTCGCGAATTGATATCCAGAAAGGGCGCCATGCTGTCGTTGAAAAGGTTATGGGGGCTCAGACCTATATTCCCAATACGATTCAGATGGCAGAAGATACCAGTATTCAACTGATTACAGGGCCCAATATGAGCGGGAAGTCAACCTACATGCGTCAGTTAGCCATGACGGCGGTTATGGCTCAGTTGGGTTCTTATGTGCCAGCAGAAAGCGCCCATTTACCTATTTTTGATGCTATCTTTACCCGTATCGGAGCAGCAGATGACTTGGTTTCAGGCCAATCAACCTTTATGGTGGAGATGATGGAGGCCAACAATGCCATTTCGCATGCGACCAAGAACTCTCTCATTCTCTTTGATGAGTTAGGTCGCGGAACTGCAACTTATGACGGAATGGCTCTTGCTCAGTCTATCATCGAATACATCCATGAGCATATTGGAGCCAAGACCCTCTTTGCGACCCACTACCATGAGTTGACTAGTCTGGAGTCTAGCTTGGAACACTTGGTCAATGTCCATGTGGCAACCTTGGAGCAGGATGGGCAGGTGACCTTCCTTCATAAGATTGAACCAGGGCCAGCTGACAAATCCTACGGTATCCATGTAGCCAAGATTGCTGGCTTGCCAGCAGACCTTTTAGCAAGGGCGGATAAGATTTTGACTCAGTTAGAGAATCAGGGTACAGAAAGTCCTACTCCTATGAAACAAACAAGTACTGTCTCAGAACAGATTTCACTCTTTGATACGGCAGAAGAGCATCCTATCCTAGCAGAATTAGCTAAACTGGATGTTTACAATATGACACCTATGCAGGCTATGAATGTCTTGGTCGAGTTAAAACAAAAATTATAAAGAATGAATTACTTGTCATTCTAGCTATATCAAGGAGCCTTCTTTGACAAGTTCCCATTTTTTTGCTAGAATAACATCACACAAACAGAATGAAAAGGAGCTGACGCATTGTCGCTCCCTTTTGTCTATTTTTTAAGGAGAAAGTATGCTGATTCAGAAAATAAAAACCTACAAGTGGCAGGCCTTAGCTTCGCTCCTGATGACGGGCTTGATGGTTGCTAGTTCACTTTTGCAACCGCGTTATCTGCAGGAAGTCTTAGACGCCCTCCTTGCTGGAAAATATGAAGCCATTTATAGTATCGGGGCTTGGTTGATTGGTGTGGCCTTGGTCGGTTTGGTTGCTGGTGGGCTTAATGTTATCCTTGCAGCCTATATTGCCCAAGGAGTTTCATCCGACCTTCGAGAGGATGCCTTCCGTAAAATCCAAACCTTTTCTTATGCCAATATTGAACAATTTAATGCGGGAAATCTAGTTGTTCGCATGACAAATGATATCAACCAGATTCAGAACGTGGTCATGATGACCTTCCAAATTCTTTTCAGACTTCCCCTCTTGTTCATCGGTTCCTTTATCCTGGCGGTTCAAACTTTACCTTCTCTGTGGTGGGTGATTGTTCTCATGGTAGTCTTGATTTTTGGTTTGACTGCTGTCATGATGGGGATGATGGAGCCTCGTTTTGCCAAGTTTCAAACCCTTCTTGAGCGCATCAATGCAATTGCTAAGGAAAATCTGCGTGGCGTTCGCGTGGTCAAGTCCTTTGTCCAAGAAAAAGAGCAGTTTGCTAAGTTTACGGAGGTTTCAGACGAGCTTCTTGGTCAAAACCTTTACATCGGTTATGCCTTTTCAGTAGTGGAACCCTTTATGATGTTGGTCGGCTACGGGGCGGTTTTCCTCTCTATTTGGCTAGTTGCTGGGATGGTTCAGTCGGATCCGTCAGTTGTTGGATCCATTGCTTCCTTTGTCAATTACCTGAGCCAGATTATCTTTACCGTTGTCATGGTTGGATTTTTGGGAAATTCTGTCAGTCGTGCTATGATTTCTATGCGTCGTATTCGAGAAATTCTTGACGCAGAGCCAGCTATGACCTTCAAGGATGTGCCAGATGAAGAGTTGGTCGGAAGTCTTAGCTTTGAAAATGTAACCTTTACCTATCCAATGGATAAGGAACCGATGCTGAAAGATGTGAGCTTTACTATTGAATCTGGTCAAATGGTTGGTGTCGTTGGAGCGACTGGTGCAGGGAAGTCAACCTTGGCTCAATTGATTCCACGTCTCTTTGATCCGCAAGAAGGCTCTATTAAAATCGGTGGCAAGGATATTCGAGAAGTGAGTGAAGGAACCCTGCGTAAAACAGTGTCTATCGTTCTCCAACGTGCCATTCTCTTCAGTGGAACGATTGCAGATAACTTGAGACAGGGTAAGGGAGATGCCACTCTATTTGAAATGGAGCGAGCAGCCAATATTGCCCAAGCCAGTGAATTCATTCATCGTATGGAGAAAACCTTTGAAAGTCCAGTTGAGGAACGGGGAACCAATTTCTCTGGTGGGCAAAAGCAACGGATGTCGATTGCTCGTGGAATTGTCAGCAATCCGCGTATTCTGATTTTTGACGATTCGACCTCGGCCTTGGATGCCAAGTCAGAGCGCCTAGTGCAAGAAGCCTTGAATAAGGACTTGAAAGGGACGACAACCATTATCATCGCTCAAAAGATTAGCTCGGTTGTTCATGCAGACAAGATCTTGGTACTGGATCAAGGACGATTGATTGGTCAAGGCACGCATGCAGACTTGGTTGCCAACAATGCCGTTTACCGTGAAATCTACGAAACACAGAAAGGAAAGGAGGAGTAAAATGAAGACAGTTCAATTTTTTTGGAATTATTTTAAAGTCTATAAGCTATCATTTGTAGTTGTCATCCTGATGATTGTTCTGGCTACTCTTGCCCAAGCCCTCTTTCCGGTCTTTTCTGGACAAGCAGTAACAGAGCTAGCCAATTTAGTTCAAGCTTATCAAGATGGCAATCCAGAACTTGTTTGGCAAAGCCTATCAGGAATCATGTTCAATCTTGGTCTGCTGGTTTTGGTTCTATTTATCTCTAGTGTGATATACATGTGTCTCATGACGCGCGTGATTGCGGAGTCGACCAACGAGATGCGCAAAGGCCTCTTCGGTAAGCTTGCTCGGTTAACGGTTTCTTTCTTTGACCGCCGACAGGATGGCGATATCCTATCTCGTTTTACTAGTGATTTGGATAATATCCTCCAAGCCTTTAATGAAAGTCTGGTTCAGGTCATGAGCAATATTGTTTTATATATCGGTCTGATTCTTGTCATGTTTTCGAGAAATGTGACGCTGGCCCTCATCGCTATTGCCAGCACACCAGTAGCCTTCCTCATGCTGATTTTCATCGTGAAAATGGCACGCAAATACACCAACCTCCAGCAGAAAGAGGTAGGGAAGCTCAACGCCTATATGGATGAGAGTATCTCAGGTCAAAAAGCCGTGATTGTACAAGGAATTCAAGAGGATATGATGGCAGGATTTCTTGAACAAAATGAGCGCGTGCGCAAGGCGACCTTTAAAGGAAGGATGTTCTCAGGAATTCTTTTCCCTGTCATGAATGGGATGAGCCTGGTCAACACAGCCATCGTTATCTTTGCTGGTTCAGCTGTACTTTTGAATGATAAGTCTATTGAAACAAGTACAGCCTTAGGTTTGATTGTTATGTTTGCCCAATTTTCACAGCAGTACTACCAGCCTATTATCCAAGTTGCAGCTAGTTGGGGAAGCCTTCAGTTAGCCTTTACTGGGGCTGAACGGATTCAGGAAATGTTTGACGCAGAGGAAGAAATCCGACCTGAAAAGGCTCCAATCTTCACTCAGTTGCAAGAAGGTGTTGAAATCAGTCATATTGATTTCTCGTATTTGCCTGATAAACCTATTTTGAAAGATGTCAGCATTTCCGCTCCGAAAGGACAGATGACGGCGGTTGTTGGTCCAACAGGTTCAGGGAAAACGACTATTATGAACCTCATCAATCGCTTTTATGATGTTGATGCTGGTGGGATTTATTTTGACGGCAAAGACATCCGTGACTATGATTTAGATAGTCTCAGAAGCAAGGTGGGAATTGTCTTGCAAGATTCAGTCTTATTTAGTGGAACCATTCGAGACAATATCCGTTTCGGTATGCCAGATGCTAGTCAAGAAATGGTTGAGGCAGCAGCCAAAGCAACCCACATTCATGACTATATCGAAAGCTTACCTGATAAATACGATACTCTTATAGATGATGACCAGAGCATCTTCTCAACAGGACAAAAGCAATTGATTTCTATCGCTCGAACCCTGATGACAGATCCAGAAGTTCTCATTCTAGATGAAGCAACTTCAAACGTAGATACGGTGACAGAAAGCAAGATTCAGCATGCCATGGAGGCGGTTGTAGCAGGCAGAACTAGTTTCGTCATTGCCCACCGTTTGAAGACCATCCTCAATGCAGACCAGATTATTGTCCTCAAAGATGGAGAAGTCATTGAACGTGGTAACCACCATGAACTCTTGAAGTTAGGTGGATTTTACTCAGAACTCTATCACAATCAATTTGTTTTTGAATAAGAAAAAAGTTGTCCTATGTGGGCAGCTTTTTCTTGTCTATAAAAAATTTTTATCACGGCCTTTAAAAAAACATATTAGACGAAAGTCATTTTGAGTGATATGATAGGACTATCGTTAATATTCGAAAGGAGAGACATCATGGCTAGAACGGTTGTAGGAGTTGCTGCAAATCTATGTCCCGTAGACGCAGAAGGCAAAAACATTCATTCATCTGTATCTTGTAGATTCGCAGAGAGCATTCGTCAAGTCGGCGGTCTCCCTTTAGTCATTCCTGTTGGTGATGAGTCAGTTGTACGCGATTATGTGGAAATGATTGACAAACTCATTTTGACAGGAGGCCAAAATGTTCATCCTCAGTTTTATGGAGAGAAAAAGACCATCGAGAGTGATGATTACAATCTAGTACGTGATGAGTTTGAACTGGCTCTCCTGAAAGAAGCGCTTCGTCAGAATAAACCAATTATGGCAATCTGTCGCGGTGTCCAACTTGTCAATGTTGCCTTTGGTGGAACCCTCAATCAAGAAATCGAAGGTCACTGGCAAGGCCTACCTTTCGGAACATCTCACTCTATTGAGACAGTGGAAGGAAGCGTGGTGGCCAAGCTATTTGGGAAAGAAAGTCAGGTCAACTCTGTCCATCGTCAAAGCATTAAAGATTTGGCACCTAATTTCCGTGTAACTGCTATTGATCCAAGAGACCAGACCATCGAAGCGATTGAGTCTATCGATGAGCACCGCATTATCGGTTTGCAGTGGCATCCAGAGTTTCTGGTTAATGAAGAAGATGGTAATTTAGAATTATTTGAGTATTTATTGAATGAACTGTAACGACTGGAACATCTAGTCGTTCTTTCTTTTATTTTTTCAAAATTTTTGGAATGTGGGATTTTACGCAAACGTTTGAATTCTGATAAAAATTGGAGAAATTCGATAAAAAACTTGAAAAAAACGAAGGTAAGCGTTATGATAGAAAAGAAGAAATATTGGAGGAATAACATGTCACATATTAAATTTGATTATTCAAAAGTCTTAGACAAATTTGTTGCACCACATGAAGTGGAATACATGCAATCACAAGTAACAGCAGCAGATGAATTGATCCGTAAAGGAACTGGTGCTGGTAGCGACTTCTTGGGATGGTTGGATCTTCCTGAAAACTACGACCGTGAAGAATTTGACCGTATCTTGAAAGCTGCTGAGCAAATCAAATCAGACAGCGATGTCTTGGTTGTAATCGGTATCGGTGGATCTTACCTTGGTGCCAAAGCAGCAATCGACTTCTTGAACCACCATTTTGCTAACTTGCAAACAAAAGAAGAACGTAAAGCTCCACAAATCCTTTACGCTGGAAACTCAATCTCATCTACTTACCTTGCTGACTTGGTAGAGTATGTTGCAGACAAAGACTTCTCAGTAAACGTGATTTCTAAATCAGGTACAACAACTGAACCAGCTATCGCTTTCCGTGTTTTCAAAGAACTCTTGGTTAAGAAATACGGTCAAGAAGAAGCCAACAAACGTATCTATGCAACAACTGACCGCCAAAAAGGTGCTGTTAAGGTTGAAGCAGATGCTAACGGCTGGGAAACATTTGTTGTTCCAGATGACATCGGTGGACGCTTCTCAGTATTGACAGCAGTTGGTTTGCTTCCAATCGCTGCATCAGGAGCTGACATCAAAGCCCTTATGGAAGGTGCGAATGCAGCTCGCAAAGACTACACTTCAGACAAAATCTCTGAAAACGAAGCTTACCAATACGCAGCAGTTCGTAACATCCTTTACCGTAAAGGCTATGCAACTGAGATCTTGGTAAACTACGAGCCATCACTTCAATACTTCTCAGAATGGTGGAAACAATTGGCTGGTGAATCAGAAGGAAAAGACCAAAAAGGTATCTACCCAACTTCAGCCAACTTCTCAACTGACTTGCACTCACTTGGTCAATTTATCCAAGAAGGAACTCGTATCATGTTTGAAACAGTTGTCCGTGTTGACAAACCTCGTAAAAACGTGATTATCCCTAGCTTGGAAGAAGACCTTGACGGACTTGGTTACCTTCAAGGAAAAGACGTTGACTTTGTAAACAAAAAAGCGACTGATGGTGTTCTTCTTGCCCACACAGATGGTGATGTACCAAACATGTATGTGACTCTTCCAGAGCAAGACGCTTTCACTCTTGGTTACACTATCTACTTCTTCGAATTGGCTATCGCTCTTTCAGGTTACTTGAATGCTATCAACCCATTTGACCAACCAGGTGTTGAAGCTTACAAACGTAACATGTTTGCCCTTCTTGGAAAACCAGGATTTGAAGAATTGAGCAAAGAACTTAACGCACGTCTATAATAGAAGAAAAGAGTGGCTTGCCCACTCTTTTTACTCTCTTTATCCATAGAAATTGGACTCAGCCAAGACTTGTGATATAATATAGAGAGCAAAAAGGCAGACGCCTAGAGACTTTATAGGAGAAACTATGTCAAAAGATATCCGCGTACGTTACGCACCAAGTCCAACAGGACTACTACACATCGGAAATGCTCGTACAGCATTGTTCAACTATCTTTACGCCCGTCATCATGGTGGAACTTTTATTATCCGTATCGAAGATACTGACCGTAAACGTCATGTCGAAGATGGTGAACGTTCACAGCTTGAAAACCTTCGTTGGTTGGGCATGGATTGGGATGAAAGTCCAGAAACACATGAAAACTACCGTCAGTCTGAGCGTTTGGACTTGTATCAAAAATACATTGACCAACTATTAGCTGAAGGAAAAGCTTACAAATCTTATGTTACAGAAGAAGAATTAGCGGCTGAACGCGAACGCCAAGAAGCAGCTGGTGAAACACCTCGCTACGTAAATGAATACCTTGGCATGAGTGAAGAGGAAAAAGCGACTTACATCTCAGAACGTGAAGCAGCAGGAATCATCCCAACGGTTCGTTTGGCTGTCAATGAGTCAGGTATCTACAAGTGGCATGATATGGTTAAAGGCGATATTGAATTTGAAGGTGGCAATATTGGTGGTGACTGGGTTATCCAAAAGAAAGACGGTTACCCAACTTACAACTTTGCCGTTGTCATCGATGACCATGATATGCAAATCTCCCATGTTATCCGTGGAGACGACCACATTGCCAACACACCAAAACAGCTCATGGTTTATGAAGCCCTTGGTTGGGAAGCTCCAGAGTTCGGTCACATGACCTTGATTATCAATTCTGAAACTGGTAAGAAGTTATCTAAACGTGATACTAATACTCTTCAGTTTATCGAAGACTACCGTAAAAAAGGTTATTTACCAGAAGCAGTCTTTAACTTTATTGCTCTTCTTGGTTGGAACCCAGGTGGCGAAGATGAGATTTTCTCTCGTGAGGAACTCATTAAACTTTTCGATGAAAACCGCCTCAGCAAGTCTCCAGCAGCCTTTGACCAGAAAAAACTAGACTGGATGAGCAATGATTATATCAAGAATGCAGATTTAGAAACCATCTTTGAAATGGCAAAACCATTCCTAGAAGAAGCAGGACGTTTAACTGACAAAGCTGAAAAACTAGTTGAGCTCTATAAACCACAAATGAAATCAGTAGATGAAATTATTCCATTGACAGATCTTTTCTTCTCAGATTTCCCAGAATTGACAGAAGCAGAGCGCGAAGTCATGGCAGGTGAAACAGTCCCAACAGTTCTTGAAGCCTTCAAAGCAAAACTTGAAGCAATGACAGATGATGAATTTGTGACAGAAAATATCTTCCCACAAATTAAAGCAGTCCAAAAAGAAACAGGTATTAAAGGGAAAAATCTTTTCATGCCTATTCGTATCGCTGTTTCAGGTGAAATGCATGGTCCAGAGTTGCCAGATACGATCTTCTTGTTAGGCCGTGAAAAATCAATCCAGCATATCGAAAATATGTTAAAGGAAATCTCTAAATAAGGAGGATGCAACAATGGACATCTGGGAAAAGATGTATGAAGAAGCACAGAAGCTATACAATCCACATGAAGTATCAGACTTTGTTTATGCTAATCATGTTGTAGCTGCAGTAGAAGCAGAAGATGGACAAATATTTACAGGATTCTGTATGGAGGGAACCTGTGGTGTGTTCCATCTCTGCGCAGAGCGGGCAGCACTCTTCAATATGTACCAATTTTCAGGACAAACTAAGGTTAAAAAAGTATTAGCCTTTCGAGACAAACCACCTTATGGTGGAAGTTCAGGAATGCCCTGTGGAGCTTGCAGAGAATTCCTTTTAGAGTTGAACGCTGAAAATAAAGATGCAGAAGTCATGATGGACTATGATACAAGAAAAACAGTTAAAGTCGCAGAACTAATCCCCTATTGGTGGGGAGAAGAACGTGCTTCTAAGTTTAATGAACAATAGAAGAGTCAGTATAATTCTGGCTCTTTTTACTATAATTTGAAAAAGTTGATTTGAAAAAAAGGTAAATTCCCAAACTAAGTTCTACTGCTAATCCAAGTGGAAGTTGGTCTGATAAAAATCGTAAAAACCAGTGGAGATCCGTGTCAGCGTAAGTTCAACTGGTTTTAATCATGCTTGATTTCATAGCTTTTGTAGCCAAAATGAATCGAAAAAAAGAGCGCACAAAATCCCCTCATCTAAAAGCGTTTCAGATTAAGTTCCGCTATGGTGGAAGTTACTTTGAGAAGTTACCAAAGTCGAAAAAAATTAAAAAAAGTTTAAAAAAGGTGTTGACAAAGTTTGAAAAGTGGGTATAATAGTAAGAGTTGAAAATAACAGCTCTGGTCCGTTGGTCAAGGGGTTAAGACACCGCCTTTTCACGGCGGTAACACGGGTTCGAATCCCGTACGGACTATGGGTATGTTACGGTTGTAACACTTGATGAAAAAAGTTTTAAAAAAGTTTCAAAAAAGTGTTGACAAGCGAAAGCGACTGTGATATACTAATATAGTTGTCGCTTGAGAGAAGCGAGTGACAAAGACCTTTGAAAACTGAACAAGACGAACCAATGTGCAGGGCACTACAACTAAGGTTGTAGTACTGAACAATGAAAAAACAATAAATCTGTCAGTGACAGAAATGAGTGAGAACTCAAACTTTTAATGAGAGTTTGATCCTGGCTCAGGACGAACGCTGGCGGCGTGCCTAATACATGCAAGTAGAACGCTGAAGGAGGAGCTTGCTTCTCTGGATGAGTTGCGAACGGGTGAGTAACGCGTAGGTAACCTGCCTGGTAGCGGGGGATAACTATTGGAAACGATAGCTAATACCGCATAAGAGTAGATGTTGCATGACATTTGCTTAAAAGGTGCAAATGCATCACTACCAGATGGACCTGCGTTGTATTAGCTAGTTGGTGGGGTAACGGCTCACCAAGGCGACGATACATAGCCGACCTGAGAGGGTGATCGGCCACACTGGGACTGAGACACGGCCCAGACTCCTACGGGAGGCAGCAGTAGGGAATCTTCGGCAATGGACGGAAGTCTGACCGAGCAACGCCGCGTGAGTGAAGAAGGTTTTCGGATCGTAAAGCTCTGTTGTAAGAGAAGAACGAGTGTGAGAGTGGAAAGTTCACACTGTGACGGTATCTTACCAGAAAGGGACGGCTAACTACGTGCCAGCAGCCGCGGTAATACGTAGGTCCCGAGCGTTGTCCGGATTTATTGGGCGTAAAGCGAGCGCAGGCGGTTAGATAAGTCTGAAGTTAAAGGCTGTGGCTTAACCATAGTACGCTTTGGAAACTGTTTAACTTGAGTGCAAGAGGGGAGAGTGGAATTCCATGTGTAGCGGTGAAATGCGTAGATATATGGAGGAACACCGGTGGCGAAAGCGGCTCTCTGGCTTGTAACTGACGCTGAGGCTCGAAAGCGTGGGGAGCAAACAGGATTAGATACCCTGGTAGTCCACGCCGTAAACGATGAGTGCTAGGTGTTAGACCCTTTCCGGGGTTTAGTGCCGTAGCTAACGCATTAAGCACTCCGCCTGGGGAGTACGACCGCAAGGTTGAAACTCAAAGGAATTGACGGGGGCCCGCACAAGCGGTGGAGCATGTGGTTTAATTCGAAGCAACGCGAAGAACCTTACCAGGTCTTGACATCCCTCTGACCGCTCTAGAGATAGAGCTTTCCTTCGGGACAGAGGTGACAGGTGGTGCATGGTTGTCGTCAGCTCGTGTCGTGAGATGTTGGGTTAAGTCCCGCAACGAGCGCAACCCCTATTGTTAGTTGCCATCATTCAGTTGGGCACTCTAGCGAGACTGCCGGTAATAAACCGGAGGAAGGTGGGGATGACGTCAAATCATCATGCCCCTTATGACCTGGGCTACACACGTGCTACAATGGCTGGTACAACGAGTCGCAAGCCGGTGACGGCAAGCTAATCTCTTAAAGCCAGTCTCAGTTCGGATTGTAGGCTGCAACTCGCCTACATGAAGTCGGAATCGCTAGTAATCGCGGATCAGCACGCCGCGGTGAATACGTTCCCGGGCCTTGTACACACCGCCCGTCACACCACGAGAGTTTGTAACACCCGAAGTCGGTGAGGTAACCGTAAGGAGCCAGCCGCCTAAGGTGGGATAGATGATTGGGGTGAAGTCGTAACAAGGTAGCCGTATCGGAAGGTGCGGCTGGATCACCTCCTTTCTAAGGATAAGGAACTGCGCATTGGTCTTGTTTAGTCTTGAGAGGTCTTGTGGGGCCTTAGCTCAGCTGGGAGAGCGCCTGCTTTGCACGCAGGAGGTCAGCGGTTCGATCCCGCTAGGCTCCATTGGTGAGAGATCACCAAGTAATGCACATTGAAAATTGAATATCTATATCAAATAGTAACAAGAAAATAAACCGAAAACGCTGTAGTATTAATAAGAGTTTATGACTGAAAGGTCAGAAAATAAGGTTAAGTTAATAAGGGCGCACGGTGGATGCCTTGGCACTAGGAGCCGAAGAAGGACGTGACAAACGACGATATGCCTTGGGTAGCTGTAAGTAAGCGATGATCCAGGGATTTCCGAATGGGGGAACCCAACAGGTACTACCTGTTACCCGCATCTGTTAAGGATGTGAGGAGGAAGACGCAGTGAACTGAAACATCTAAGTAGCTGCAGGAAGAGAAAGCAAAAGCGATTGCCTTAGTAGCGGCGAGCGAAACGGCAGGAGGGCAAACCGAAGAGTTTACTCTTCGGGGTTGTAGGACTGCAATGTGGACTCAAAGATTATAGAAGAATGATTTGGGAAGATCAGCCAAAGAGAGTAATAGCCTCGTATTTAAAATAGTCTTTGTACCTAGCAGTATCCTGAGTACGGCGGGACACGTGAAATCCCGTCGGAATCTGGGAGGACCATCTCCC